>CAUZJF010000013.1:0-18107 GCA_963579975.1 Dehalococcoidia bacterium | reverse complement strand
TAGACGTGTCAATCGAAAGGTCCATCACGGCCAGCCTCGAATCGTCACACCGAGCCTTCGGTCCCAGGTCATCCGCAGGTGTCTATTCCTCTGCTCGATACCGAGCCGCTCCGACCGCCTCAATTAGCCCATTGTAGTCTCCGATCGGGTCAACGAAGCGGATGCGCCGTCGTTCCTCCGAGACCGTCGACAGCCGTATCTGAAGGAAGCCGGTCGAAAGCAGGTCGGGGGCCCTATCCGCCCATTCGACGATGCAAAGGCCGTCGCTGCCGAGGTACTCATCCAGGCCGATCTCGGAAACCTCCAGCGGACGGTCCAATCTGTAAAGGTCGACATGGTAAACGTGCAGACGATAGGCGTGCTCCGCGACCATCACGAACGTGGGACTTCGAGCAAAGTCTTCGGCGCCCAGGCCCCAAAGAATCCCCTGGGTCAGGCAAGTCTTGCCCGCGCCCAGGTCACCAAGGAGAAGAAACACCTGGCCGGGCTGGGCCTGCTCTCCTAAAAGCCTGCCGATCTCCCTTGTTTCGTTGGGACTTCGGCTGACAACCTCCAGCTCGGTCTTCTTCAAAGGCAGCCCTAAACTAATCGGGAGTAGCACCCACATGGAATGTACCGTCCGGAAAGCTCGTGTATTATAATCGTGGCGGTTCTCGTACTCAAGGAGTTGAGTTGCGTTCAATAATCGTATCGGACATACACAGCAATCTCGAAGCGTTCCAGAGCGTCCTAACGGACCAAGGCGGGTTCGACGAAATCTGGTCGCTGGGGGATTCGTGGGTTACGGACCGGACCCGGTGGAGTGTATAGACCTGATACGGCAGTCCAAGATGTCTCGTCGGACACTCCCACATACCTTTCATATGCCGGCCGAAGGACGGCTCAGCCGTGTTCCTGGAGTTCCCGAACGACAAGCCCGTTTCGCTGGGGTCGGATCGCCTCATCATAAACCCCGGTGGGGTAGGCCAACCTCGAGATGGCGATCCAAGAAGCAGCTACGCGATCTACCAGTCCAACGACGGGGTCGTGACTCACCACAGAGTAGAATATGACATCGCGACAACCCAGGAAAAGATGAAAGACCGCGGGCTCCCAAAGTACCTCACGGACCGGCTTGCTACAGGCCGCTAGGAAGCGCGTTAAAGCAATCGTAAACCGACTCGGTGGCGTCATCTTGAGTCGATTCCCGTCCTTCCGACCGCTCGGTTAATCGCCCAGTACCCTCGGAGACCCTTGTCGTCGTGAAAGCCACGCAACACCGCGGAGAATCGCTCGACTACATAGCGCTTGAGCCAGACGACTATCGGCCGGAGCTCCCCTATCCGCTGGTCGTTATGCTTCACGGCTACGGTTCCAACATGGATGACCTGGCCGGTTTGTGTCCCGTGGTCCATTCCACTGGCTATCGGTACGTATGTCCGAACGCCCCTATAAGCATGCAGCTCGGGTACGGCGTGACAGGCCACGCCTGGTTCAGCCTGGACGAGGGAGACGCACGAGCCGTTGAAGAGGCCAGGACGTCCGAGAACCGAATCGCGACTCTCGTAGAGGAAGTGACAGCCCAATACGAAGTCGAGCCGGAGCGCGTCGTCCTGGGAGGCTTTTCTCAAGGCGGTATGCTGACACTGCAAGTCGGACTGACCAGACCGGAAGTTTTCCGGGGACTGGCGGTCCTCAGCGGTAAATTCCCGCAACCCGAAGAGCTGATTCCGCGTCTGCAGGCGCAACGCGAACAGTCGATCTTCGTTTCCCACGGAACGGCGGACCACATGATCGCGGTAGAGGAAGGCCGCCAAGCAGTCGGTCTGTTGAAGCAGGCAGGTTACAGACCAGAATACCACGAGTACGAGATGGGCCACCAGATAACCGCGGACGTGGTCGCTGATCTCTCAAATTGGCTCGGGAGAGTCCTCCCTCCCACCCATCTCGACGAGTAGCCGCTCCGCCGTATCCATGCGGCTCGACCAGCCCCATCCGCGCATCACGTATCGCTTGCCAACCGTGGCGGGACGAACGCGTTGAATCTCTTAGACGGTGGAACGCGTATGGATTATGTGGGCACCAAACGCCTGCGGACACTTTCTTGACACTCCGTCCGGTGCTAAGCATAATCGTTTCGAGGGCTCCGTTCGCTTGGAAGGCGTGGCTATCGTCGCCGCTCGGCAAGACGGTCAAATGAGATTCTCCCCAACAATCACTCCTCTTGTTTTTCTGATACTGGCCGTGGCGTGCTCGACGACCGCCCAGAACATAGACTATGAAGCCGCTCTCGAGCTCAAAGACCAGGAGCGTTGGGCAGAGGCTCTGGTTGCCCTGGAAACGGTCCTGGACCGCGAGCCTGAGAACGCTGAGGCGTGGCTCGGCCGAGGCGTGGTTCACGAAGCGTTGGACCAGTCGCAGCTGGCCATCAACGACTTCTCGGAAGCTATCCGGCTCGCGCCACAGATGACGGACGCTTACAGTAGACGAGGAGCGATCTACCTTAAGAGAGAACAGTTCGAGGAAGCTGTCGCAGATTTCACTTCGGTCCTCGACGCGGACCCCTCTGACGTCGATTCCTTCTTCGGGCGCAGCGCAGTGTACCGCAAGCTCGAACGATATGACGACGCCATATCGGACCTTGGGGAGATACTGGAATTCGATTCTGAGTCTGATCGGGCCTACGCCGAGAGAGCGGCCACCCATGGTGAGGCTGGACGGTGGGAAGAGGCGATCGCCGATCTGGACGAGGCCTTGAGACTGGACGGGGATAACACCGGGTACCTGAATGCTCGTGCGACGGCCCACGGCCAGATTGAGCAGTACGTGGAAGCCGCCGACGACTTCAGCGAGGTAATCCGCAGGAATAGGGACGACCCGACCGCGTACTTCAAGCGCGCCAATGCCTACAGCGACATGGGCGACCAGGAACGGGCTATCCAGGACTACGACGAAGCGATCCGACTAGACCCAGAGTATACCGAGGCCTATCTTCTCCGGGGAGCGAGCTACAGCGTACTGGGTCGTCCGGATAGGGCAATCGAGGACTACGATGTTGCGATTCGCCTCGATCCGGAGTTGATAGACGCGTACCTGTTCAGGGGGACGTCGTATAGCGAGCTCGGCGGTCACGTCGAAGCAGTTCGGGATTACAACGAAATCCTCCGACTCGACCCGGAGAACGCTGCGGCCCGTACGAATCGGGGGAACTCTTACGCATCGGTCGGCCAGTTCGAGGCTGCCCTAGAGGACTTCGAGGAAAGCGCCAGACTCGACCCGACGATCCCTCAGACGTTCAACACCAAAGGGGCACTCTACTACCAAATGGGCGAATACAAGCAAGCAGCCGACGACTTCACCGCGGCGATTCGGCTGGCTCCCAAGTACATCGGTGCCTACTTGAACCGAGCGTCCACTTGGCTGTACCTCGGGTTTTTCGAACGAGCGGTAGGCGACCTGGATTTCGTGTTGGAAATGCAGCCTCAGATCCCAATGGCTTACGTGAACAGGGCCGTCGCCTACACTATGCTTGGCCAGGACGAAAAGGCTGCCGACGATGTGGAACTCGCGGCCGGCATGGGTATCAACCTGGCCGCAGCGTCGGAGTTTCTCCAGTCGATCAGGGAGCAGCGGGACGAACGCCCCGCGCCAACGCCTATCCGCGATCCTACCGGCGGGAGCGTAGTCCCGTAGTAGCGCCCCGCAGCCCCGCGACTACTTGCTCTGCGTCGGTCTGTCCTCGTCCTCACCACTCTCGTCCGCGCGCATTCCGGACCCGGCCTCGTTCTCCGCGTCCTGTGAGGCCTGGATTTCCTCTTGGTACCGCTGTGTGGCCGCCCGCATCTGGTCGTCCATCCACCGCTTGAACACGTCCTGGGCCGGGGGCGAGACGTAGAAGACCTTCACGTCGTCGTGGAACTGGACCCTATGGTCGGGTCGAATGAAGAGGACACCGGCCTCACCCTTCTGCAATGTTGCTCCAATCCGATTCCCGATGTGGGCGTAGCGGCCATCGGTCGCCTCGCGGAATCGCTGAACGGCCGTGTCCATGACCTTCGTGCTCATCAGGCCGATGGAGATGCAACGTTGCCAGTCAGTGCTCTCTTCGAGAAACCCCTGGTGATCGGTAGCCTCCAGCCGCGCGTCCGAGTGACACATAGCGCGTATGAAGGAGATCGCCTTGGGGTTCAGGCTCTCGATCATGTCCATTCCGGCATCTCCATCGACAAAGACCGCTTCATGGTACACGTGGGACACTTTGCCAAGAGTCCGCTCCAGGTTTTCGATGTGGTCGCGGACCTCGGTCCAGTAACGGTCGAGGAGTTTCTGGCCGTCTTTGGGCGCGTCGGGAGCCAGCATGTACATTGGCACCAGGAAGAGCTTGCGGGTGTCCTGGTACTGCTCGGCGCCCGGCTTTGGTATTTTTGTGATCGGCGTAGCCATAGATCGGTCCACCTGCTTCAAGAATCAGTTGTCCGAGGTGATTTGGGAATAGACGGGCGTGACCTGCCTGCTGCTGTCTGTTTGGCCGGCCTGCGCATCCTGCAGTTTCTCGATGCGGACCGCACACACCTTATACTCGGGGATCTTCGAGTCCGGATCGTGCGCCGAGTTCGTGAGGAAATTGGCGGCGTGCTCCTGCATCTTGACAAAGGGCACGAACACCTCGCCCGCTCGCATCTTGTCGGTATACGTCGCGCGCCCTTCGAGCTCGCCTCGCCTCGAGCGTAGTCGTATCCACTCGCCATCCGCGACGCGAAATCTTTCGCCGTCCTCGGCGCTCATAGCGACCTGTAGCTCGGGCGAGCGGGCCAGCAGGCCAGCCGAGCGACGTGTCATCGTGCCCCCGTGCCAGTGGTACAGTACTCGGCCTGTGTTCAGGATCAGCGGGAAGCGCTTCGACGGCATCTCTTCCGCCTGGGGGCCCTGATCGAAGGGCACGAACTTCGCCTGCGGGCCGCGCGGGAAGTCCTCCTCGTAGAGGAACCGCGTACCCGGATGGTCGGGGGTTGGGCAAGGCCACTGGATCCCCCCATTTTTGTCGAGGCGGTTATAGGAAATTCCGGCCATGTTCGGTGTGAGGGCGGCCATCTCCGCCCAGATCTCCGACGGGTGCCCAAACGAGAACTCAGACTCCGCGTCGAGTCCGAGGCGACGGCTCATCCGCCGCGCGAGGTCGCAGATGATCTCCCAGTCGGGACGGCTCTGGCCGATCGGCTCGACGGCCTTTCGGACGCGCTGCACCCTCCGTTCGCTGTTGGTGAATGTGCCGTCTTTCTCCGCGAACGTTGTGGCCGGGAGGACGACGTCCGCGATCTCGGCCGTTTCGTGGAGGAATATGTCCTGGACGACGAGGAATTCCAGGTTCTTGAAGGCCTTCTCCGCCTCGTTGAGGTCCGGCTCGCTCAGCAAAGGATTTTCGCCTGTGATGTACATAGCCTTGAGGCGGCCGTCTTTGGCGGCCTCGACCATGTCGGTTACCACCATGCCCTTCTCCGAGGGGAGCCCGGTGCCCCATGCGTCCTGGAACTTTTCCACCGTGCTCTCGCTGATCTCCTGGTAGCCGGGGAAGGAGTTCGGCAGGCACCCGGCGTCACCGCATCCCTGAACGTTGTTCTGGCCGCGGAGCGGGGAGATGCCGCTGCCAGGCTTCCCCAACTGGCCCGTCACCAGCGCGAGGTTCAGCAGACCGTGGGCGTTGGGGGTGCCGTTGGTGTGCTGCGTAATGCCCATCCCCCAGATAAGGCAGGAGCCGCTGAAGGGGGGGCTGGCATATGTGCGCGCGGCCTGGGCGATGTCCTGGGCGGGCACTCCCGTCACCTTCTCGGCATAGTCCAGTTCGTATTTGTAGATTATCGCCTGCCACTCCTCGAATCCCTCCGTGCGTTCTCGGATGAAGGTCTCGTCGGCCAGCCCTTCGTCCAGCACTACTTTTGCCATGGCGTTCAAGAGGGCGACGTCGGTCCCGGGCCGGGGCCTTAGCCACAGATCGGCGAAATCGCACATCTCTATGCGTCTTGGATTGATCACGATGAGCTTGGCCCCACGCTCGATGACGGCGCGACGCATACGAGCAGCGGCCACGGGGTGGTTGGAGTCGGCATCGGAGCCGATGATGACCAGGCAGCCGGCCTCTTCGTAGTCGATGTACGAATTGCTGGTCGCGCCGCTTCCGAGTGACGTCAGCATGGCCTCGACCGACGGCGAGTGGCATAGCCGCGTGCAGTGGTCGATATGGTTCGACTGCATGACCACCCTGGCGAATTTCTGCTGGACGTATCCATCCTCGTTGGTGGCCTTCGCCGAGCAGAGCGTGGCGAAGGAGTCGCCACCGTATTCCGCGAGCCGTTCAACCACGTAGTCCATCGCTTCGTCCCACGAAGTGGGGGTCAACTTGCCGTTTCGCCTAACGAGAGGCTCCGTGAGCCGGTCCTGATGGTGCACGAAGGTGTACCCAAACCGACCTTTGACGCAGAGCATCCCGATGCTGGACTGGTTGTCAGGGTCGTCGAGCATCGCGATGATCCGGTCCCGTTCGTCGACCTGAGCCTTGATCCCACAGCCGACGCCGCAGTAAGGACACGTGGTCGTGACGCTTCGAACGACGTTGCTAGCCGGCTCTTTCACCTGGATCGCGCCGGTTGGGCAGACCGACAGGCATTGCCCGCAAGTCGTGCATACCGAGTCTATGAGCGGCCTGTCCATAAACGTGCCGATGCGGGAGTCCGTCGCCGCTCCCAGGAAATCGATGGCGCCGATGAACTGGTGGCCGACTTGGCAAGCCTGGGCGCACCGCCCGCACATGATGCAATCGTCCATGGCGATATTGAAGACGGGATTGCTGTCGTCGACGGGCTGGCGTTGCCGCCCGTCCCAACGCGTGCCGTCAAGGTCGTGCTGCTTGGCAGCGACGGAGAGCTCCTTGTAATCCTGGACGGCGCTCTTTCCGTTCTCCGGGAACATGGCCAGCGTCAGTTCGAGGACCCCACGGCGAACTGTACGGAGCTCGGGTGTCTCCGTCCACACGTCCATCCCATCGGCGGCCGGGAGGGAGCATGACGCCGGAAAGCCGCGCTGACCGTCGATCTGGACAAGGCACGTGCGACAGGCCCCGTTGGGCTTCATGTCGGGGTCCTTACATAGCTGGGGCACGTAGGCCCCCGAGGAATTCACGGCGTCGAGCACGGAGGCGCCGTTCTGGACTTCGACGGTGCTGCCGTTAATCGCGAGGGTGATGCTCATGACGTGACTTTCGCCCTTTGGGTCGATAGAAGGAAGCGCGAACAGTTATTTGTCCCGTACGTCCTTGACTCCAGGCTAGTTCTTAGATTCCTCGCTGCGCTCGGAATTACAGCGCCCATCGAATCGCGGCCCGGCTCCCGACACCTCTGCGAATGTCGCCGAGCATCTCATTGCGTTCCCCCATATTGTCACCCTGAGGCCGCTTCGGGCGAAGGGTTTTAAGGACTCGCCTTGCGGATCGTACCAATCCATCGCCAGATCCTTCCATCGAGGGTTCATCGACTCGATTAGCGCTTCTTTCTTGGAACGACGCCAGCCTTTGATCTCTTTTTCTCGAGCGGTCGTGGACCTAACGTCACTGGTCTTCTCATAGTACGCCAACCATGTGACGTTGTATCGCTTCGTGAACCCGTCGATGAGTTTTTGCTTATCTTCTTGGACTCGGCGCACGAGGTTACTGCTCACACCGGTGTAAAGGGTCCTCTTGGCAGTTAACGCCGGGCAATTTTTCGATCCAGCCAATCCACCAGTTGCCGTCCCGTTTTATGACCGCCGTATATCGACTATTCATGAAATCACCTTTGCAAAGTACGGACACCAAGCCTAATTGATACCGTGTGCCGCTATCAAAATTCATGACGACGTGGCCAGCGCCGCCATCTCGTCGCCGAAGAAGTGGAGCGCGCTGTTGATGGGTGTCCCCGCCGCTTGGCCCAGCCCGCAAAGCGACGCCAGAGACACGACCTCCGACAGGTAACGCAGCTCGTCGAGGTCTCCGGAGGACCCGCTACCCGAAATCAGCCGGTCGATGGCGTCGACGATACGAGGTGTCCCTTCGCGGCAAGGCGTGCATTTGCCGCACGACTCTTTGGCGTTGTAGGCGGCCAACCGACGGACCACATCGAGTACGTTGGAGCGTTCGTCGAGAGCGATAACCCCACCGGCGCCGAGCATGATCCCGGTGTCGTGGAGCCGCCCAGGCGCGATGGGAGTGTCCAGCATCGATGTCGGGAACACGCCGCTGGAAGGCCCACCGACTGCGACCCCGATAAGAGTGTGACCGGCCGGCGGTCCGCCCCCGATGTCGGTGATAATCTCGCGCAGAGTCGTACCCAACGGCACTTCGGCCACTCCCGGTCTTTGCACCGATCCGCTGAGACTAACGATTTTGGTGCCGGAGGCTTCGCCTTTCCCGATCTTCGAGAAAGCCGCCGCGCCGTTCGCCAGTATGAAGGGTACGTTGGCCAGTGTCTCAGCGTTGTTGATTATCGTCGGCTTAGCCCAGAGCCCTGCCTCGGTTGGGAACGGGGGCCTCAGTCGGGGCTCTCGGCGATAGCCTTCCAGCGTATTGAGTATCGTCGTCTCTTCGCCGCACACGTAGCCGCCGGCGCCACGGAGGATCTCGACGTTCAGGCTGTAGCCCGACCCCAGTATATGGTCGCCCACCAGACCAAGCTCCGCCGCATCATCGACTGCTTTCTGCACTCGCTCGGCCGAGAGATTCGCCTCGGCGTTGATGTAGATGTATGCCCGTTTGACTCCCGACGCGTACCCGGCAATGATCGCGCCCTCAAGGATTCGGTGGGGCACACCCTCCATCAGGTGGCGGTCCTTGAAAACGCCGGGTTCTCCCTCCTCGGAGTTGACTACGAGATAGCGGGACTCGGCTTCGACCTTCCGAGCCCCTTCCCATTTCAACGCCGCCGGGAAGTATGCGCCGCCGCGGCCTCGAAGTCCGGACGCCTTAACCTCCTCGATGACCTCTTCGGGCGGCATGGACAGCGCTCTTGCCAGACCGGCGTACCCTCCGGCGAGGATGTAGTCACCTGCATCGGTTGAATCAAGCTCGCCACAACGGTTGAGCGATACCCGGCGCTGCCTCTCGAAGAACGCCTGCGCCTGCCCATCGGCTACCTCGGCCCCATTCGGCGCACCGGAGAGGTGAGCCACCGTCGCTTCTGGCCTCGCGTGAGCGATTCTCGTGCGCCCGCCATCACCTGTCGAGATCAGTACCTGCGGGGCCGCAAAGCACGCCCCGTCGCAGCCGGCTATCGTTAGATAGGCGTTATCCGGCAGCGAGCTCGCGAGGGAGTCAGACACTTCCCGCGCGCCCACGGCCTGTGAGCAGTGACCAACCTGTACAACGACTCGCGTCTTGCCTGCTTGGTTGGAGTTCCAACGCTCACGCGCCGCCTGCTTCAGTTTGCCTAGCGTTTCTGTCGGGCTGGTCGCCATCAAATCTCCGCACCGCCACGAATCAGGGCGAGCACGGAATCGGCGTTCGCCCTGCCCTGCCACTTACCGTCCCACTCGACAACAGGCGCCATCGCACACACGAACCCACATGGCGTCTCCTCGAAGGTCACTCGACCGTTTGTCAGCTCGCCACCCGGCTGCACCTCCAGCTCGCCCTTCACGGCACCCGTGATCTCATCGCTGCCGTTGATCCAGCAGCTAAGACCCGTGCAGACCCGCAGGACATGTTCGCCGGGGCGTTCAAACCGGAGCTCGGTGTAGCTGGTCGCGGCCCCGTAGACCTCGCTGGCCGGTATGCCCAGGTGCCAGCCGACGACCTCCATGGCCCAGTCCGGCAGGTACCCGAACTCGTGCTGCAAGAAGTGAAGCGCGGGAAGCAACTGGCCGCGGTCTCTAGGGAACTTCTCGCGTAAGGTCGCACGGATCTCGTTTCGTTCTGAGGTCATAGCAGGTCCCGGTAAGACGCGCAAGGCTAACCAGGCGCATCGTTCTACTGGTGTGATCAGTCCTCACCGAGTGATTTACGCTGACGGAACACGTGCCTGTCTACCCACTCAGCGAATTTGTTAGCGTTCCGTTCGTCACGAAAGCTAGCTGTAGGCATCCGACCCTCAAACCCATCGTCTTCACCAGGGTACTTTTTTCGCCGAAGTCGGTACAACGCTGGGCGAGGGCGCTCAGGAATGAATCCCACGCCGTAGCCTTCCTCAACAGTTGTCTGTTCACCGTTCCAGTCAGGCTCAGTGGTCGAATAGGACCATTCTCGCTCGCGAAATCCAGAGGTGTTGAAATGCTTCGTCGCCCTATGGCGCGTTAACGCGCCCCCCGTGGCAAATTGACTGCTGCACTTACTTCTGGGGCAAAAGTAGCTGGACCTCAGCCGAACCATCTTTGGGGCCATCCTTGGGCGGAACTCTATTCTGGTAGGGGAGTTGTTTGCACGGATGCGAACACAGAATCAAGGGATTCGGCATCGATGTCGAGCAACTCCAGCTCGCGCAACTTCTCCTCAGGTACCGTGCCGTTTTCAGTCCAGCCGCGGGCGCCGTAGTACGACTGCACCATCATGTCCAGCTCCTCGCGGGTCAGGCCGATCCCCTGCACCATCCCGGTCGTCAGCCGTTGCTCGAGAACGCGCTGGGGCAGGCCATCGTCCTTTCGTGTCCAGCCCTCGCGCATGTTGAAGAGCTTCTTGAGGTTGTTGATGCGCTCGCCCGCTCGCCGCAGGTCATCTGCCGTCATCGACCAACCGGTGATGTGCTCGTAGACTTGGGCCGACTCCTTGTAGAAGTCGTCGAAGGCCTTCCGAAGGAATTTGCACCATATCAGCGAATCGAGCACTGCCGAGAAGTCTTCACCGTCCATCGTGATGCGACCGCGCTTTTCGTCCGCTTTGAGGCGATCGACCCTGGACGAGAAATCCGCCTCATACGCCGAAGAACGGTTGTGGCAGGCCCCCCGAGTGCTGACCGCCAGCCCGAGGGCCATCGTCTTGAGGCTTCGCGGCTCGTAGCCGGGCATCTCCAGGCCCTTTACATGCATGGCCCAGTCAGCCGAACCCTGTCCGACCGCGTTGGCGGCCGCTCGGCTCCCGTCTGCCAGCAGGTCGCCGATGCCCTCTCGCTCGGCGATGAGCCCGAGCGTCGCCAAGAGCGCGTCGGAGTTCCCGAAGCGAAGGTCGATGCCCTCGGTGTCCTTCATCGTCAGAATGCCCCGCTCGAAGCACTCCATCGCCCAGGCGATGGTCGCCCCGGCGCTGATCGTGTCCATACCAAGCTCGTCGCACAGATGCGAAGCCCGTATGACGGCGTTGGCGTCGCCCACGCCCACCAGGGGCCCGAGGGCGAAGGCACTCTCGTACTCCATGCGGCCCTTGGACGACGTGCCATTGTCGGTTGTCGCCACAATGTGCTCGCAACCGATCGTGCAGTTAGCGCAGTGGGCGTTCTTGACGTGGTGAGTCTTGACGAACTGCTCGCCACTGACATCCTCGGCAAGGTCGAAGGTCGATTGCTGGAAGTTCCGGGTCGGAAGCGTGCCCAGGCGGTTGAACACCGCCACGTTCGCCATGGTACCCAGGGTCCGGTACTTCTCCGTGGCGGGGCCCAGGCTGCGACGTGTCAGGTCCTTACCTATCTCTTTGAGGCTAGCAGGCTCGTACACGGGCACGGGCGCCCGGCCCCGCACGGCGATGGCCTTGAGGTTCTTCGAGCCCATCACGGCTCCGGGACCGGTACGCCCCGCCTGACGTCCGCCGTCGTTGGCTATGCTGGCGTACCGGACGAGCCGCTCGCCGGCGGGGCCTATGCATGCGACCCTCGTAATTCGGCCGAGCCGTGTCTTCACCACGTCCTCGGTCTCCGACGTGCTCAGGCCCAGCAGGTCTGTCGCGTCCAAGAAATCGACGTCGCCGTCCTCTATCGACAGCAGCGTCGGGGACACGCTTTTCCCCGTGATCACCAGCGCATCGCAACCGGCCTTCTTCAGCTCCGTCGCCAGGAAGCTGGACGAGAGGGAATCGCCGATGAAACCGGTAAGTGGCGACTTGGCTAGCACAGCAAATTTGCTGGAAGTAGTGAGCCGGCTACCGACGAGGGGGCTCGTGACGAAGATGAGAGGGTTATCCGCCGCCAGCGGATCGACTCCAGGTGGGCAAAACTTGTACAGCAGGTAGGCGCCCAGGCCGGTGCCACCGATAAACCGCCTCAGCACGTCTTCGTCCAGGGGGTACCAGTCGACCGTCCGGGCAGTAAGATCGACCATCATCGCCTTGCCGTGGTAGCCGAACATGCGGGTCAGCCTCCCGCCTGGCTCGAGAACAGCAGGAGAGAGTCGCCGGCCCTCAGCCGGAGCGGACCGTCGTCGACGAATTCGTTCCCGTTCAGGTTCAGCGTAAAGCTCTCGATCAACCCGGACAGGTCTTCTCGAATCACCTTGCCTACAAGCTCGGGGTGAGCATCAGCAAGTGCGCCCGCGATCTCGGTGACCGAGGCCGTCCGGGGCAGACCCAGCGACACCTGGCGCTGTCCAACCGCGAGTCTCGCCGAGCCAAAGAGCTCGATCCGAACCGTGACCGATTCCGACTCCGCGCCCTTTGCTTCAATCAACCTTCGAAGCTCTCAGGCGGTCGCCCGGCGGGGACTCCCTTTCGGTCACGAGGGCCGTTGCCCGGTCGAGGTCTTGCTGAGTGTTCACGTTGAAGAAGCTCAGGAGCTCAGGGTCCAGTGTTTCTACCTCGGCCTGCGGGATGTAGTTGACGCGCACCTCATCGAAAAACCGGGCGATCTTGAGGTCACCGGCTTTGAGATACGGTTCGATGTAAGGCAGGCACGCTTTGGAGTAAGCAGCATGGGTCGGCTCGGGGCGGCCGTCTACTTCGGGGACAACCGCGTCGAACCCGTCCCGCGATGCCAGCAAATGCCTGAAGAGATCGACGTTGAGAAAGGGCATGTCGCACGCGACCACGACTCCCCACTGGGCCTCAATCGCAGTCAGGCCCGTGAAAATGCCGCCTAGGGACCCGCTATCAGGGTAGACGTCGACGGCAACTCCAGCGTTTGAGCTCAGGGCCAGCTCGTCCGCTCTGGCCGCCTGGTTGACGACCACCACGGTCCCAGCCGTGACTTCAGACAGGCGACGGATGACCCTGTGGAGAAGCGGCTCGACTGCCAGCGGCTCCATAGCCTTATCCCGGCCGAGCCGCCTACTCAGGCCTCCCGCCAAAATTATGCCCCAGGCGTCGGTTGGCGTATCCATCGCATTGGTACGAGAAGAGTAGCATAGTCCCCATCTAGCCGCTACCTACTTCAGCTACGACCTCACCTGTGCGTATCGTGTCATAGCCACCCAGGCTGTCGACCTGCTGTTTGAAATCCTCACTACGAATAAGCTCAAGTAGCGGCGCCAGCAGGCTGCTCCCGTAGAACTCGACCGGGATGACCAAGTCGTACTGCTCGTCGGCGAGGGGCACGAAATCCAGCCCCAGCGCCCGGGCCGCCGACAACACTCCTAGCCCTGCCACCGCCCGACCACCCGCCACGGCGGCTGCTACGGCGAGGTGGGTGTACTCCTCCCGCTCATAGCCGTCGATCTGCTTCGCGTCGATACCGGCGCCCTTGAGCACATGATCGAGCAGCAGACGGGTCCCCGACCCTCGCTGACGATTGACGAACGTGACGCCCTCTCTCGAGAGGTCTTCGAGAGAGGCGATCGACGCCGGATTGCCTTTCCGGACGATGAGTCCCTGACTCCGGCCGACCAGGCGCACGAGAAGAACGTCGCGACCCTTTAGGTAGCGCCTGACGAAAGGGACGTTGTATTCGCCGTTTTTTTCGTCCATGAGGTGGCACCCGGCGAGATGGGCTTCCCCACGCTTCAATGCCGTGAGACCACCTAGGCTGCCGACGTTCGAGGAGACCAGGCTCCTGCCAGGGTGATGGCGGTGGAGCTCGCTGGCGAGTAGGTCCAGTGAGACGTCGTGGCTTCCGGTGACAACGATGCTGTGCTCGATTGCCTCGAGCGGTCGGAGCAGCTCGACCTCGACTTTCTCTCCGGTGCCCACACCTTCTGAGAAACGTGGAATCAGCGTCAGCCCGTCGGCCCGCACGAGCGACATGATCACTCCGGCGCCCCGCTGGACCGGCGTGGCGATCATTCTCTCGCCCACGACACCCAGCCTTACCCGCAGGAACTCGTCCTCACCCATGGGAGACGAGACCTTCCGTGTGATGGTCGCGGCCACCTTGTCCCTTCTTTCTGCCGCAACGCCGAGCCGCGCCTCGATCAGCGACCGTACGAATAGCTCGCACGTCAGGGCCGCTGACACCGGGTAGCCCGGTATCCCTATGACTGGTCTATCGTCGACGACCCCGAGAACGACCGGGTGCCCTGGCCTGACGGCCACTCCGTGGACTATAAGGCTGCCCAGACCTTCGACCACCCTCGCGGTGTAATCCTCCGAACCTGCCGAAGACCCGGCGTTGACGATCACGACATCGCATCTGCGTCCGGCCTCGCGGACTGCAGCGGATATCTGCTCGTAGACGTCTGGCACAGAGCCCCATCGCGTGGCACGTCCGCCCCAGTCGTCGATCATCGCGGACAGCATGAGCGAATTGGACTCGACGATGTCGCCAGGCCGCGCTTCCGACCCAGGCGTCACGAGCTCGGTGCCCGTGGGAATCACGGCCACCGTCGGCATCCGCCGGACGTTGACGCTGGAAAGCCCGGCAGCGGCACACGCCGCCAGGTCCTGGGGCCGGAGGCGGTGGTCGACGGGCAGGACCAGCTCCGTCGCTACGATGTCTTCACCTATGGGCCGAACGTGCTGGTACGGAGCGATGGGCGACTGGAGCTCGATGGTCTGGTCGTTGACCTGGTGGACTACCTCCACCATCGCCACTGCGTCGTAGCCGTCGGGCATTGGGTCGCCGGTATCCAGCCACACGGCCTGCTCGCCCACCTTGAGCCGGACGGGAGCCGTCTCGGTGGCCCCGACGGTCTCCCTCGACCTCACGGCGACGCCGTCCATGGCGGACGCATCGTAGTGTGGCGCCGAGGATTTCGCCCACACCGGCTGCGCCGTGACACGCCCGTTGGCCTGGTATAGAGGGACACTCTCGGCCGCCGACCGCTTAAGCCATCCAGCGTCACGCAAGGCCGCGTGGAATCGGGCGATTGCCTCGTTGAGAGGGATGTCTTCGAGGTAATAGCGACGTCTTCGCGCGTGCCCGGACATACCGTCTAGAAAATGCCCCGATGGGTGGATGCCGCGTTAGACATTTGTTAGGGACTCTGATTGGCCTGCGATTTCGACCAACGGAGCATTCACGTGGGTTGTTGGTCCTAGATCGACTCCCACGGCGAACGAACCCATACTTGCTCCGAACCATCTGACGGAATTGACCTGAGCGTGGGCGGAGGCCTTCTCAACAGCTGCTTGACGGATGTAAGCAGAGATTTTCTGGCCCAGCCGTTCCGCGTGCTCGCCGACCAGTTCTAGGTCCTCTCTGCTGAAAGCGACGGAAACCACTGCCCGGGCCTTCTTCCGGGGCAAGATGCGGTCGGTGCGTTCGTAGTCCCACTCCTCCGACGATTTCAACTTTTCCGCTTCTTCTGTTTTCGAGCGTCCCATATCTCTACTCTCTTTCTAGTTGACGAAGCTCGCTTTGCTTACATGGCCAAGCTGTGATCGGCCTCCACACCGTCGGGTCGTGAGTGGGTTCGATCGGCACCGCAATGCGCTGGCCGCCGTGATCTCTCCCTATCAGCAGATACAAGCCCCTGCGGCGCCTCCGGTTTCTGACCATATGATATTCGCCATGACATTCGCCATCCAGAATCTGCAACACCGGTCTGTACGACAGGCCGTGCATGGAGAACTTCTCCTCGTTCACCTCATCGAACAAGAAGCCCTCCACGACAGGGCTTGACATGCAGAATCTCCTACCACTAGACTACAGTATACTACATCTGTAGTGTTTGTCTCGATAGGATACCTATGAATGTCGAATGGCTTATCCTCGCCGACGCCGCCGAAGTCAACGGAGGCAAGCTTTACTTGCTAGGAGGAGGCTGGAACCAGCTCGCAGCCAACAAGTTCCCGTTTCCTCATAACATGGCGATCGCAGTCTCGTTCAAGATCCCATGGACCCAGACCAATGAGAAGCACAGCTTTGAAATCGAAATCGCCGATTCAGACGGTCGCTCAGTAGCCAAGGTTCCCGGTCAATTCGAGGTGGGTCGCCCTGTCGGAGTCCCAGTTGGCCAGGACCAGCGCGCACAAATCGTCGTTAACCTCAATTGGACTATCAACCAAGCGGGGGGGTACGCCGTAGCCGTCCGCCTAAATGGAAAGGAAGGCGGCCTCTTCCCCTTCAGCGTCGTCGTTGGCCCCAAGCAGTCCTAACGTCTGGGTTGCGCACGAGTGACATCCACCGAATGGCCTCATCGAGAGGGATGTCTTCGAGGTAGTAACGTCGCTGGTGCTCAACTAGTACCGTTTTCCTCCCCGGCCTTTGCCTCAAGAATGGTGTTCACGGCTACGATGTCTGGCCGCTCCCTTGTCTTGTCAAATCCGCTAAACTCTTTTGCGATTACGAGGAGGTCTTCGCCGAGAATCGTGGGATGAGCAACGATCCATTCCTGAATGTTGGTGTGCTCCCGAAAGCCAAGCTGTGCGAACTCGACCTCTTACACGTTCGTAGCGGTCTTGTTTTCGGCGTCGATCTTGAACAGATGCGGCCCAGTGCTCATAACCCCACCTTCCTTAGGAACAACAGATTGGTTTCTGGCTCAGTAGACTCGCACGTCGACTTCTTCCCCGGCGTAGAGCCCGCCTTTATCGAGCGGCACCGTGACCGACCCGTCGGCGCGGACCACCGTGTAGATCAAGTTGGACTTACCGAAGACCGGGTCGGCCTGAATAAGGCCGTTCTCGGTGATCAGCCTCACCTGAACGTGGTCCTCGCGGCCGGCAACGGATGGGATGTCGCGCTGGAGTCGTGCCTTCACGGTGCGAGGCTCGGGCGGCAACGTGCAGCCCAACAGTGCGTAGACCGTCGGCCGGACCACCATATCGAAAACGACCATGGCCGAGACGGGATTCCCGGGTAGGCCGAAGGCGGGTTTGCCGTTTAGAATCGCGATGAGCGTCGGCTTGCCCGGCTTGTGGGCAATGCCATGGGCCAGCACACCGGGCTCACCGAGGTCGGCGAAGACGGCCGCTGTCAAGTCGCGGCTGCTCACCGAGCTGCCGGCGGAGAACACGAGCACGTCGCCTTCTGAGAGCCCCCGGGCTGCAGCGGCACGCTGGGCCTCGTAGTCGTCCGAAACCATCGCAATTGGTAACGGAACGCCGCCCGATTGCTCCACGAGGGCGGAGATGGTGTAGGTGTTGATGTCCCTCACCTGACCAGGCCCCGGAGAGGAATTCGGAGGCACCAGCTCGTCGCCGGTCGAGACGATGGCCACCCGTGGCCTCCTGGCCACCTCGACCTCGGTGATGCCAAGTGCAAGCAACCCCCCGATATCCTCGGGCCGGACGTTTCTTCCCTTCCGAATGACGGTGTCGCCCACACGTATGTCCTCGCCCACCTGGACCACGTTCTCGCCCGACGCAACCGGCCGCAGCACTTCGATGGTCGATTCGTCGACTGTCTGGGTGTGCTCGACCATCGAAACGGCGTCGGCGCCATTGGCGAGCATGCCGCCCGTATAGGCCCCGGCGACCTGGCCGACGGATAGCTGCAACTCGGACGGTCTCCCCATAGGCACTTCGCCGACGATCTCAAGGTACGCAGGTATGCTTTCGGAGGCGCCGAAGGTGTCCGCGGAGCGGACGGAGTACCCGTCCATCGTAGACCGCGGAAACGCCGGGAGGTCCTCGGTCGAAGCGACATCCTGCAAAGTGACCCGTCCGAGGGCGTCGATCGTCGGGACCAGGTCAGACACTATGGTCGCCTCCAATCGCTGGAGGAGCATTGCCAGGGCTTCGGACGGCGGAAGAACGTTGAAGAATTCGGTCATTTTGGGCACGTTGGAAGGCGCTTATTATAGCAAGCGAGGAGCGCAGTCACGATTGAGGATCATGCAGGGGCATATCGTACGCGCCCGCTCAAACAGCGAGAGCA
>CAUZJF010000012.1:0-19073 GCA_963579975.1 Dehalococcoidia bacterium | reverse complement strand
TGAAAGGAGCGGCGGGACGGTTGCGAGTCTCTTTCTTCTTAACGATCGCGACTCGATAGATTGCGCCTTCGAGGTCCGAGACTATGCTCCGTGCTTCCTCGCCGTTCGGTATCTTCAGGCGGCCACGCTGCCCGTCGACCGAGCGGAGCGCCGCCTCGAATGTCAGCTCCTTGCCGTTGCGCGGCAGTTTGGTCAGCCCAGCGGTGATCGACCAGTATTCTTCGGCCACGAACGCGTTGATCTCACGCTCTCTGTCCACTATCAGTCGCAGCGCGACCGACTGTACGCGTCCCGCCGACAGACCGCGCCTGACCTTCCGCCAGAGCACCGGACTGAGGTCGTACCCGACCAGCCGGTCGAGGACGCGACGCGCCTGCTGCGCGTTGACGAGGTGCAGGTCCAGGTCGCGAGGGTGCGCGAAGGCTTCCTCGACGGCCCGCTGGGTGATCTCGTGGAACACCACCCTCTTCACTTTGGACTCGTCGATCTTGGCAGCCTTGATCAGGTGCCACGAGATCGCCTCCCCTTCCCGGTCGGGGTCAGTTGCGAGATATACGATGTTGGCGCTCTTCGACGCCTTCGCCAGCTCGGACACTATCTTGCGCTTGTCGGGCGGCACGTCGTACGTCGGCTCGAAGCTGAGGTCGTCGACCTTCACGCCCATCGACCTGCGCGGCAGATCGCGGACGTGCCCCATCGACGCCTTCGCCTCGTATTTGTCCCCGAGGAAACGCTCTATAGTGCGGGCCTTTGCCGGAGATTCAACAATTACAAGATCTTTTGCCATATTGGTTACACTGCCTGGTATTCGGCTGATGCCTCCTTGAGTCTAATATAGTTCATTGCGCCTACCTGTTTGACGAGCCCCTTGAGCTCCATCAGCGCCAGGGCGCCGCTTACCAATGAGATGTCCATCCCAGCATTGCGGATTATCTCGTCGATGTGAATGGGATCATACGTAACATACGGTAACACCTTCGACTCGTTTTCGTCGGGAAGGATGACCGCTGTCATCTCGAGCTGTTGCTCGATGGATGCGAGATTAAGCTCCTCCAGGATATCCTTGTGGTCGGTCACGAGCTTGGCCGCCGAGTCGCGGATGATGTCGTTGGAGCCCCGGCTTTTCGGAGAGAAAATGTTGCCAGGCACCGCGAAGACCTCGCGGTCCTGTTCCAGGGCGTGTTTGGCCGTGATGCAGCGCACCGCTGCCATCGCTAGCTTCCACAACTACAGTACCGAGTGTCATACCGCTCATAATCCGGTTCCGCCTGGGGAAGTTCTGAGCGCTGGGCCGCGTCCCCAACGGGTGCTCGCTGACCAACGCGCCTCGTTGGACTATCTCGGAGGCCAGGGCCGTGTGTTCTCTAGGGTATATCACATCGACGCCGCTGCCGAGAACCGCGATGGTCCGCTGCCAACGCCTCGAGGGCTGCCTGGTGGGCGGTCCCGTCGATCCCTCGGGCCAGCCCGCTCACTATCGTTACCCCGGCGGACGCCCGGTCGTAGGTCAACTGGTACGCAGCCTCCCTGCCGTACGCTGTTGGCTTCCGCGTCCCCACGACCGAGACAGAACGCTCGTCCTCCGGCCTCAACTCGCCCTTGACGTACAGTAAGGGCGGCAGATCGTAGATTTTCTTCAAACGATGAGGGTACGCGTCGTCGGCGGGCTGTCCGATACAAGCAGGTTTGCCATCAAACCCTCGATCTCGCCTCGTGTAAGCACGACGTCTTCTAGGAAGTACCACAGCAGCCGCGTCAGGAAGGACGCGACGCCAGGACTGACGTGTATGATCCTGGCCCGGCTTCCAACCTCTGCGGTGATCAGCCGGACCAGTTCTTCATATGCGTAGACCTCGGGGCCTACGGCGTCGACGGTCTGGTCGCCCGTGTCCTGACCCGCGCCTGCGGCCATCGCCGCCGGGTCGTCGACGTATATCGGTTGGACGCGATAGTCCCCCGACCCGAAGATACCGAAGAGGGACATCCGGCGCAGAGCCCTCGCGATGTTGTTGGCCAGGATGTCCTCCTTGCCGAACACCAGCGTGGGCCGGAGGATGGCGTACGACAGCCACGAAGCTCGCACCGCCTCTTCGACCTGCCCTTTGCCCCGGAAGTATGGCAGCGGTGAATCGCTGGAGGCGTTGGTGATGCTGACGTGAACGAGTCGTCCAACGCCCGCCCGCTCCACCGCGCCGTCGAACGTTAGGGCACCCTTGGCGAACCTGATCCAGTACGGACTGTACAGCGAGTCGGCCCCTTCGAGGCTGGCTGCGAGCCGGTCCGGGTCGTCGAAACTGAAAGGGGCGACGTCGACACGGTAGCCAAAGGGACTCGGGCGGTCAGAATGACCCGTGAGAGTCCGCACGCGCGCGCACCCATCGACAGAAGCCGCCGGGTAATGTGCTGGTCGGTGTAGCCAAAGGCGCCGGTAACGACGCTCATCTGGTTCGACATACTATGGATTCATACCGGTTGCCGGACTCCCACGGACCATGACCTTGTGCTTCGCAAGTGCCCTCAGTAGAGTATAGTCCCACGTATTTTGAAAGCCTACGTCTTTGCTCCGGAGGTTCCCGCCGATGACGATGGACAGGTTAGAGGTAGGTCAAAGCGCTGAGGTCGAAACAGAGGTAACTCTTCCCCTTACTATCAACCGTATGGGCAAAGAAGGCGCGGACGTGCTCTCGACTCCTTCGCTGCTGATGCTCATGGAGCAGTGCAGCATCGAAGCGTCGGATCGCTACGTTCCCGAAGGGCATACGACCGTCGGGTACGCAGTCGATGGCATGAGGCATCTCGCCCCGACTTCCGTCGGCGAGACCGTCCGTGTCACGGCCACCCTGACTGAAGTGGACCGGAACCGTCTGACCTTCTCGGTCGAAGCGTTTGAGGGCGACAAGAGCATCGGCATCACGACCCACAAGCGCGCGGTCGTTCCCAAGGTCGGCTAGCGATTTTGCCGGATCGGGCGTCGTTGTTGACCAAAATGAGGTCTGCTATACTGGTGCCGGTTGCGGAGGGGGGGCTTCAGCAGACCTTCTTTCGTACCTAAAAAACGCGACCAAGTCCCGTCTGATTTCCTGCACCTAGCGCGTTAACATCGAGGGACTTCCGGCGCTCAAGGAATCTGGAGCTAGAAAGGAGTCGGATATTGAAATGGATTGATTACGCCAGTCCATCTACGTTGGACGAGGCAATCGGGATTTTCGATGAGAGCGGTGGGAAGGCGAGGCCTATGGCCGGTGGGACCGACCTGATCGTTTTGCTACGGGTCAACCCGGAACGCGTCAACAGCCCTGAGCTCATCGTGGACATCAAGGAAATTCCGGAGCTGAACGAGCTCAGCTATAGCGCTACTGGAGGTCTGACCCTCGGCGCGGCGGTGCCTTGCTACAAGATATACCAGAACCCGGAGGTCGCGAAGGCCTATCCCGGCCTGATCGACGCGGCGTCGCTGATCGGCGGAATACAGATACAGGGCCGTGCATCCATCGGTGGAAACCTCTGTAATTCCACACCGAGCGCCGATTCCATCCCCGCCATGATCGCTCACAACGTCATGTGCAAGATCGCCGGGCCCAATGGGACACGAGAGGTGGCCGTCGAGAATTTCTGCACCGGACCGAGCCAGAACGTGCTGGAGTCCAACGAACTGCTCGTCTCGCTACACTTCCCACCTTCGCCAGACAACTTCGGCGCGCGGTACATCCGGTTCATTCCGAGAAACGAGATGGACATCGCCGTGGCGGGCGCCGGCGTTTCAGTGGTCCTCGACAATGGTACGCTCAAGTCCGCGCGCGTAGCGCTGGCATCGGTGGCGCCGACACCGCTGCTTGTAAACAAGATAAGCGAGGCGCTGGCCGGCCAGCCCGCGAATGAAGCTACCGTTCAGGAGGCCGGCAAGTTGGCCAAGGAAGCCGCGAGCCCCATCACCGACATGCGCGGCACCGTGGAATACCGTAAGCACCTCTGTGACGTGCTTACCAGACGAGCGTTGGCCGCCGCCATAACCAGAGCCAAGGGAGGCACCGTAGATGCCGACTAAGACCCATGTACAGACGCGAATAAACGGCGAGGACGTAGACTTCCTCTGCGAGCCACGCCAAAGCCTGCTCGAGTGTCTGCGCGACGTCGTCGGGCTGACCGGCTCGAAGGAGGGCTGCAACGACGGCAACTGCGGAGCCTGCACCGTTAACCACGACGGCCGCATTGTCGATTCGTGCCTCGTGCTCGGCGTCGAAGCCGAAGGCAAAGAGATCTTGACCATCGAAGGGGTCGCATCGCCGGAAGGGCTTCACCCGATTCAGCAGGCGTTCCTTGAGAACGCGGCTCTCCAGTGCGGCATCTGCACTCCCGGATTCATAGTGGCTTCCAAAGCGCTATTGGAGGCTGAACCCAACCCCTCGGAGCAGAGGATTCGGCTATGGCTGGCTGGTAACCTCTGCCGCTGCACAGGATACGACAAGATCGTTCGAGCGGTCATGGACGCTGCGGGAAAGATGTAGGAGGTCACGGTATGACGACGACTGCATATGACCCAAACGTGGTGCTTGCCACCAAAACCTACGACGTGGTCGGCACGCGGCCGATCAGGCACGACGGGGCCGACAAGGTTACCGGCCGCGCCCAGTACGGCGCGGACTTCAGGGCCTCCGGCGTCCTGGCCGCCAAGTTGCTTCGTAGCCCACATTCCCACGCGCGCATCAAGTCGGTCGATATCAGCAAGGCCGAGGCTCTCGAAGGGGTCCGCGCCGTTATTACCGGCAAAGATTTTCCCGAGTCCGGCCCCGACGACACAGTTACAAGTTCCCTTGGAACGTTCAAAGCCAAGCGAGTGCGCGAGCACTGCATGGCGACCGAGAAGGTGCTGTACAGAGGGCATCCGGTAGCGGCCGTGGCTGCCGTCAGCCCCCATATCGCAGACGAGGCTGTGTCCCTCATAGAAGTGGAGTACGCAGTACTCCCGCCTGTAACGACAGCACTCCAGGGGATGGCCGACGGTGCGCCGATTTTGCACGACGACGTAAGGACGACAGAAGGCGGCGAGGAAAAGCCCGGTAACACCAACGTCGCTGCCCATATCCAGTACAAGAAGGGTGACGTAGAGACGGGTTTCGCCAAGGCCGACATTATAGTCGAACGCGAGTTCAACACTGCGACGGTACATCAAGGATATATCGAGCCCCACAGCTGCACGGTTTTCTGGAACAAGGACGGCAAGGTCGATATCTGGAACAGCTCGCAGGCGCCTTTCGATATAAGGGATGCGACCGCGGGAATCCTGGGTGTGCCGCTGTCCGACGTCAAGCTGACGCCGATGGAGATAGGCGGCGGCTTCGGCGGCAAGTGGGAACCCTACGTCGAGCCGGTAGCGGCGATACTGTCGAAGAAGACAGGCCGCCCAGTCGCGAACGCGATGACCAGAGCGGAGGACCTGGAGGCAACCGGGCCTACGCCGGGCTCTTACGTCAAGGTGAAGATGGGTGTGACCAACGAAGGCAAGATCGTGGCCGGGCAGGCCTATATCGCCTTCGAGGCCGGAGGCTACCCAGGATCCCCCGTGGACGCTGCTTGTCAGTGCGTCTTCGCTCCCTACGAAATCGAAAATGCCCTAATTGATGGTTATGACGTAGTGGTCAACAAGCCCAAGTCGGCCGCCTATCGAGCTCCGGGCGCTACCCACGCGGAGTTGGCTTCCGAGGCCGTCGTTGACGAGTTGGCGGAGAAGCTCGGTCTCGACCCGATCGAATTCAGACTGGCGAACGCGGCGAAAGAGGGGACTCGCCGCGTCGATGGCCCTCTGTTCCCGCGTATCGGTTGCGTCGAAGTGCTGGAGGCGATGAAGAATCATCCGCACTACACCGCACCGTTGGAAGGCCCCAACCGCGGCAGAGGCGTGGCCATCGGTTTCTGGGTTAACGCTGGGCTGCAGTCGTCGGCGACCATAAACGTAAACAAGAACGGCACCGCCTCGTTGATCGAGGGCTCGCCTGACATCGGCGGTTCCCGGGTTGGCCTGGCCATGCAGGCGGCAGAGACGCTCGGCATCCCCGCCGAGGACGTCCATCCTGCTGTAGTGGACACAAACTCGATCGGATTCACCGTCGGGACCGGCGGAAGCCGTGTCACCTTCGCCACGGGCTGGGCGTCCTACTTGGCCGCTGAGGACGTGAACAGCCAGATGGTCGAGCGAGCGGCCATGATCTGGGAAATCGATAAAAGTTCGATTGAAATGGACAGGGGGGTCATCAAATCCAAGTCCGATCCGGAGCTCAAGATGACCTTCAAAGAGATGGCCGACCAGATGGACGATACCGGCGGCGCGATAGTCGGTAAAGGGACTATCGACCCGACGGGGGTTGGCGGAGCGTTTGCCGGTCTGATAGTCGACATTGAGGCCGACCCCGAAACGGGCAAGGTCAGTATCCTTCGAGCGACGATAGTCCAAGACGCCGGGAAGGCCATCCATCCGAGCTACGTCGAGGGCCAAATGCAGGGCGGAACGGTGCAGGGCATCGGCTGGGCTCTCAACGAAGAGTACTTCATGGACGACCAGGGGCGGATGGCCAACGCCACGTTCCTCGATTACCGGATGCCGATCGCTCTCGATCTTCCCATGATCGACACGGTGATCGTCGAGGTTGCCAACCCCGGACATCCCTTTGGAGTCCGCGGTGTCGGCGAGGTACCGATCGTTCCGCCACCGGCGGCTGTCGCCAACGCGATATACCGAGCCCTCGGCGTACGGATGGACCGACTGCCTATGAACCCTGTTGCGATCATGGAAGCCGTCTGGGCGAAGGGCAGGAGCGACGGAAGTTCTTTGCCTAGCGCCTGGGCCTAATAGTATCGGTTGACGACCACCCAAGACAGCAACGTTGTGCTGGCTAGCGACGGGAAGTACGCCGTTATCGGCACGCGCCCGATTCGTCCCGACGGCGCCGACAAGGTTACCGGTCGCGCGCTTTACGGGGCGGATTTCTATACGGCGGGGTTGCTGCACGCCAAGTTCCTTCGCAGTCCTCACGCCCACGCGGTCATCAAGTCCATCGACACCAGCAGGGCCGAAGGCCTTCCGGGAGTCCACGCCGTCGTCACCGCCAAAGATTTGCCCGACGTCGCGGATGGCCAGGTCGATCTCGGCGAAGGCGCCTCCAACGTCAGGAACCTCCAGCGCAACATCCTTGCCCGCGACAAGGCCTTGTACAAGGGCCACGCAATCGCCGCCGTTGCCGCAGACAGCCCGCATATCGCTGAGCAAGCAGTGGCGCTCATAGACGTGAAATACGAGGTGCTTCCGGCTGTGCTCACCGCTCCCGATGCTATGGCTGACGGTGCGCCAATTCTCCACGACGACCTGCGGACTGAAGAGTTCGGCGAACAGACCGACAAGGTAAGCAACGTCGCCGAGCACTTCCAGTACCAAAACGGCGACGTCGAGCGAGGATTCGCCGACGCGGACGTCGTCGTTGAGCGCGAGTTCAACACTGCTACCGTCCACCAGGGCTATATCGAGCCGCAAGTCACGTCGGTGCTCTGGAACAACGACGGCAGGATTCAGATATGGACGAGTACCCAGGGTTCGTTCACCGTGCGGAAGGAAGTTGCTCAGGTACTCGATCTCCAAGAGTCACGGATCAAGGTGACTCCTATGGAGATAGGCGGCGGCTTCGGAGGCAAGATACCCAGCTATCTGGAGCCGCCTCTGGCGCTCCTGTCCAAAAAGTCCGCGTGCCCCGTCAAGGCGGTCATGACCCGGAAAGAGGTGTTCGAAGCGACCGGCCCGACGCCCGGCTCTTACATCAAGGTCAAAATCGGCGCGGACCGAGAGGGCAGGATTACGGCCGCACAAGCGCACCTGGCTTACGAAGCCGGCGGATTTCCCGGCTCGCCCGTGAGTGCCGGCGCTAAGTGCATCTTCGCGCCGTACGATATCGCCAACCTGCTCGTAGACGGATATGACGTCGTCGTTAACAAGCCGAAGACCCAGGCCTACCGGGCGCCTGGTGCCACAAACGCGGCTTTCGCAACCGAGCAAATCGTCGACGAGATCGCGGAACAGCTCGGCATGGATCCGGTCGAGTTCCGGCTCGGCAACGCGGCGAAAGAGGGGACGCGCAGGGCCGATGGGCCGGTCTTCCCACGAATCGGCTGCGAGCAGGTGCTGGAAGCAATTAAGAGCCATCCCCACTACAACGCTCCTCTAGGAGGACCAAATCGAGGTCGAGGCGTTGCAGTGGGTTACTGGTTTAACGTCGGACTGCAGTCAAGCGTAACTTTGAGCGTCAACTACGACGGCATCGTCAGCCTCGTCGAAGGCTCGACGGACATCGGCGGCACGCGCGCCTCTATCGGGATGCAGGCAGCCGAAGCTCTCGGAATACCGGCCGAAGACGTACAGGCCACGGTCGTCGATACCGACTCCATCGGCAAGACCGACGTGACCGGCGGCAGCCGCACCACCTACGCGACCGGTTGGGCAGCGTATAAGGCGGCCGAGGACGTCAAGAACCAGATGATCGAGAGAGCGGCGATGGTGTGGGAGGTGGCCGCGGATAGCATTGAGGCGGTCGACGGCGTCTACCGGTCCAAGGCCGACCCCGAATTGAAGATGAGCTTCAAAGAGCTGGCGGGAGAGCTAGACGAAACGGGCGGGCCCATTGTTGGGCGCGGCACCGTCGACGCCGGCGGAGTCGGTGCCGGCGGCGGCTCGTTCTCCGGCAACATCGTCGACGTGGAGGTCGATCCCGACACCGGCAAGGTGCAGATACGGCGCGTCACAGCCGTACAGGACGCGGGGAAGGCCATCCATCCGAGCTACGTCGAGGGCCAGATGCAGGGTGGCAGCGTGCAGGGCATCGGCTGGGCGCTCAACGAAGAGTACTTCATGAACGACGACGGCACGATGGCCAACTCGACCCTGCTCGACTATCGAATGCCCATCAGCTTGGACCTGCCGATGATCGACACCGTGATCGTGGAGATCCCGAGCGCGACCCACCCATACGGGGTCAGAGGAGTCGGCGAAGCCAACATCGTTCCCCCTCCGGCGGCCGTGGCCAACGCGCTGTACCGCGCCACGGGCGTTCGCTTGGAACGACTGCCGATGAATCCGGTGGCGATTGTCGAAGGGATGTGGAGCAAGGCGGGATAGCGGGATGGCTACGGTATTCATTCCACCGCTCATGCAGAGCCTGACCGACGGCCAGACGACCGTCGAGGTGGCCGGCTCGACGGTCCGCGAGATCATCAACAACCTCGAAGAGATCCACCCCGGGACCAAGGAACGCCTTGTCGATAAGTTCCGCATGAAGTCGAACATCTCGGTAGCCGTCGACGGCGAGGTGACGCCCATCGGGATGCTGGAGAAGGTGGGCGAAAACACCGAGGTCCACTTCCTGCCAGCTATCGGAGGCGGGGTCTCAGCGCCTCGGGAAGAGACGCCCCGATCGCCTAGAACGGGATACTAGCGAGCACAGGACTCGCCTGGCCGGCTCTCGGAGCTTCTTCAGCGACTCAGATTCGATCTGGCACATGCTCTCCAGTGACTCCCATGATGTGTCCAGTTGCCCTCAGCGTCTGGGGGTGGTCATCTTCGAGGCCAAAACGTAGCCTGATCGTGTCCACTCAGACCCCTGGCCGAAGAAGAGAAGGCCACTATTTCGGAGCTACTGGTCGACCTCGGTCTTTTGGCCGAACGTAGAGGCGCCGATTGCATAGGACGTAGGAAGCAGGCTGGCTCGGCCTTTGATGGCGGGGGCTCTACAAGACGGACAATCAGCTACTCGTGCGACTCCAGACCAGATCTGTCGCAAGTCTCGGGGGGGGGCCGCTACCAGCGTCGAAAGTACCTACGAGCCCCGCGAGAATCGGCTCCCAACTCCCGTCCTCTCGCCACACTCTGTAGTAATGATGCACGATCTTCCAGGGCGGAAGGTCCTCCGGCATGCTTCGCCACGAACATCCCGTCCTTAGCTGATACAGGATCGCGTTTACGATATCGCGTCTTTCGTACTTGGATGGCCTGCCGCCCGATGTGGCGGGAGGAATCAGCGGCTCGATGGCGCGCCACTTCGAGTCGGTGAGGTCGCTGGGATACGCCGGTCTGTAGTCGTCGAGCTTGTTCGACGGACCCGTATCCCGGACGCCGGCGGCCTGCGCCGGCCGGAACGGCCGGACCTCGACGGGCCCCCAGTCAGCGTTCGCACGCGTTGCTTTCCGCTCTGCGACGATGTACTCAGACAGCACGGCCGCCGCTCTCGGCGGAGCCGGCCTTCCGCAGCTCCTGGGCCAGGCGGTCGACCGACATCAGCGCGTCCCCCCACCCTTGGGACCGCGGACAGTTCGCCTTTGAGCACCGACCTTCGACTCCTTCACCATCAGATCGAGCTCCGACTGCGAGAGGCTCAAGCTGGCCGTGGGGTCCTTCTGGCCCGAGGTTTCAGGGGGGGCCTTCGAGGGACGGGGCGGCCCGCGGCGGCTGCTCCGCGGAAGGTCCGTTCGCGTCGTTTGCAGGTCGGGTTCAGTGGCCGCAGTCTGGTCCTTCGCCATAGAGCTCATGGCTTGGAGCATCTGTCGAAGTTCAGCCTAGGTTTTGCTGAATTCGCCCTTCATCATGGATATCTCTTCGGACAGCTTTTCGACCTTCTTGTCTCGATCCATAACAGGCTCTCCCGTGGGGTTTTTGGACGAATTGTGGGGTCAACGCCATGCCCAAGATCGTAACGCTGCAGCGGAGGTAACGCTAGGAGTGTTAGGTTAGTTTGCTAAGATTGCACCACAGTGAGCACGGAGCCCACGGAGTTGCGGGAAACCGAAAATCCGTGGACTCCGTGTTATCAGTGGTTCTCCAGCATCTCGTCGACTAGAGCGGCGACTCCGTCCACCGCCTTGTCGACGAGGAGGCGGCCTGTTTCGGCGGTGGCCGCTGCGGGGTCTTGGTCCGAGTTGTGAGCGAGGGCGTCGGGCCGTATGTTGGCCGGGAGGGCGTGCATTGTGAAGGCGGTCTCGAACTCGGTGGCGTGTCCGGGCATGGAGCCGGTGGTCAGGACCTTCTCGGCGAACTCGCGGGGTATGAGGTCCCAGTAGCTGTTGAACCGGATGTCGAGCTCTCCGCGACCAGCTTCCTCGATGTTCTTGAGGATGGGCCTCTGCTGCTTTTCGCTCTTTGCTTCGTCCGCCCAGCCCGTGGCGATCTGCACGTTACTGAGGTGCATTTGCCACTGAGGTAGTGCCGCCCGTGCCGGGCCCCCGTTTTTAGCGTGGCCGTTGAGCAGCAGCACCTTGGTCACGCCGTGCCGCACCAGGCTCTCTACCGCGTCGAACAGAACCGCGAGCCAGCTTCCCGGCTTGGCTGCCAACGTGCCCGCGGAGTGCATGTGGTGCTCGGCGACGCCGATGGACATTGGCACCGCCACGATCACGTTGGGGTAGAGCTTCTCGGCGACTCGCTCGGCCACGTGGGTGCTGGAGTTGATGTCCTGGCCCAGCGCTAGGTGCTCCAGGTGCTGCTCGACGCTGCCCGTCGCGATGATCGCCGCACGGAAGTGACCATCTTCGAGGGCCTCTCTGAATTCGCGACGGGTGAGATTCTCGAGGCGAATCTCGCGATCGCGCATCTGGCTTCTATCAAGTCCGGTCGACGGCGGTTGGCTCACTATGCCGACTCGGCTATGACCTCTCGGAGGTGGTTGGCGGCCAGTTTCAGGCACTCGTTGGTGTCCACGCTATTGCGGTCGCCTCCCTCGAACACGATGGAGATATTACCGTTGAAGTCGACTCCCCTGAGGATCTTCAAGATACGCGGATAGTCGAGCCACTCCTCGTGGCCGCTGTCGATCTTGTAGATCTTGGCGCGCACATATGTGGCGTGCGGGGCGGTCCGCTCCATGTAGTCCTTGTAAATGTCGACGGTGATGTCCCGCCAGCCTCGGGGCGCACCCCCGAGGGAACCCTGCCATTGGCCAGTGTCCATGATGAAGGTCAGGTTCTCACGGCCGGTGTCCGACAGTATGCGGAGCGCCTGGTCTGCGTTCATACAGAAGCTACCGTGATTGTGATTCTGGAGGCCTACGACTACACCCTTCTCAGCGGCGTAGTCGCAGATCTCCTGGAAGGACTCGATCATTGGGCCCCAGATGGCCTCTTGCTCTTCCACCGTGTCCGGCCACTTGTGGCGGGCGAATGAGCGGATCATCTGCGCCCCGAGGAATGCTGCCAGGTCTACGTCGGCCTTCGCCGTGTCCAGCCGTTCTTTCTTGTCTTCGATCGGACCCGCAAGGGTGCCCGATCCCAGGTATCCAATGGGAAGGCCGCCCTTGACGCAGAGCATTTTGATGCGCCAGAGGAAGTCCGGGTCGCGCGGCATCCCGCCGACGTGAAAGTCGATTACGTCTAGATCGAGCTCACGGGCGAACTTGACGTGGCCCTCGAACACTTCTGCGTCGGTCGCGCGGGCCATCCAGCTGAGTTTGATCATCGGGGTCCCTCCGATCCAAAACCGTGGTGGAATTGAGGCCACAGAAGTCTATCACGTCTTCGACCGGCTCAGACTGAGCGGATCGCGGTATCAGGAAGAACCAGGTGTGCTACGTCCCACTAGCGCCACCGATATCCCGCCGCTGGAACACCCAGAACGCCAGTACGCCTATCGCGACGATGTACGCCGCCCGGACAGGTACGGGTAGAAGGCCGGAGACTCGACGATAGCGCCAACCCTTCTAGTGCCTCATTCGAATTGCCTTCCGGCCCTATGCCGAAGAGGCGGACCGACCCGGCAGTCGGCCTGGCCAGCCACAACAGCATCCCAATGGTCGTCGTCTTGCCGGTTCCATTGGGCCCGAGGAGGCCGAACACCTGGCCTCGGGGCACCCGCAACGAGACGCCGTCTACAGCCACGATCGACCCATAACGATTGGTGAATCCGCTTGTTTCGATTACATATTCGCCCTGGTACGACATCTCTCTGTCACCTCCGCCTGTCTTTGCTGTCATTGGGGCCGCGCCTTATCATTACCTACCAGGGAGCACGACGCATCGACTCTGAGTATGATCTGGTGTCCCTCTTAAAGTACGATCGGTCGAGACCACTTACCGTAATGACGGCAGCTAGTCCCGTTCTGAAGTGACTATCGTTGGGGCCGGCGGACCGCTGCCTACCAGGTGCCACCCATCCTCCAGGTCGCCCGACGAAGTAAGTGGTCGCTTGATCTCTACCGGCTCGTCGAAGCCGTGATACCTAACCAGCGCGCTGGCCGTGATTGATCCAACCTGCCGGGTCCCATCGGCATCGGAAACAGTCGTGGGCGACGTCACATCCCGCCTCATCTGTCGGAGCGAGTAGTCCCCCTTGTCGATCCACAGCTCAACGTCGATCTTGATGCTCCGCTGCACGACCAGTGCCTCAAGGCCTTCCTGGTATTCTGTCGATTTGGGGTCGAGGCTCGCCGCCTGCTCGTCTACCATGCGGTCGATGTCGACACGTCCCCGGTAGTGGAAACTGTCTGCACCATCGAGCTTTTCATCGGGCAGCCGCTTGACGTCGACCAGTGAGTCGAGAAGCTGCAGCGTGCCCTCTCGGCTAGGGATCGGGCTGGACGCGTCGTCGGTAATCACGACAACGCTTCCGCTCATCTGATCGGCCCGAGAATCACGCACATACTGCTCGCTTCCGATAATGATGAAGCTCTGTATCTCGGCTCCCGTCGTCAGCCGCCCGTGGTATCGGTCGGGGGCAGCGAATCCCCACTCGAAAGCGCCTTCGGAGGTCTCACCGTTCGCCGTGACGGAGGTAGAGCCGCTCATGCGATAAGATTGCAGACCCTTTATCACCTCGTACGCCTCGGCTAAGGGCGCGCCGGGTCCGGCGCCGGACAACTGGAGTACCAGCGGAACTATGATCGCGGCGACGACGGCCGCGGCGACCAGGACCGGCCGCATTAGACCTTGCCGAGGGCTTGTTACGGTACCCGTAGCTTGAATCGTCGACATGGTTGCCTCCTTGATATCCGAGGTTATCGGCGCGTCTCTCAGCGAGGTGACCTGGCTCCGCACCCACGTGTACTCTGCCAGGTCGGCGCGACAGTCAGCACAGTTTGCCAAATGCGCCTCGGTGAACTCCCGCTGCGGACGATACAGATCGCCGTTGGCGTATGCCAACAGCAACTCCTGTACTTCCGAGTGGTCCATTAGTCTTCCTCTCCTGAGGTCGCGCGGTACACCGTGCGAAACTCCTTGCTTCCTCTCGCAACTCGCTTACGGACCGCCTCCTCAGACACGCTGACGATGTCAGCGATCTCTCTGTATTTGAGCCCCTCCACGAAGTGGAGGGCCATGCAGACCCTCTGCTCGTGAGGCACCCGGACCAACGCTTCCTCTATCGCCGTCCTCTCAACCACGGAATTTGGGGAGTTCTCTGTCTCGGTTCCGCTGACCTCTCTCAGCCGGTCAGCGGAATGAACGAGAGCAGCAGCCGCCGGGCGATGGAACTGTCGCGCGTTGTTGGTGGCGATCTTGTAGAGCCATGCCTTTAAGGAAAGCTCTGAGGTCGTCTTGAGAATGCTCTTGTACGCTTGAATGAATGTGTCTTGCGCCAGGTCCTCTGCTACATTGACGTCGCCGGTCATTCGAAGCAGATAACGGACGATGGGTGTCTGGTAGTGCTCGACGATTTCGCCGAAGGCCTCCGTCGTACCACCGCGTACCCGAGCTATGACCTGCGCTTCGTCCAACGACTGCTCCTCCGTGCCTGTCTAATAACTATAATGCGCGGCCGCCCCAAAAGCGGACACCAGACCTTAATCTTGCTTGTGAGCTGTCGAATTCTGTCTCTCCGGTCCGAAGCGAGTCGCGAGCACGGCCTACGCATCGTTCATACTACCTTCATAGTTTCTTAAAACCTCCCCGATATCCTCGCTCCAACACATTCAAGAGATAAGGAGTGCTCTCATGAAAACGAAACGCCGGATCGAGGTGAGTTCAGTCCAATCTCGGATATGGTCGTGTGTGCCATCAATAGCGAGGAGGGAATCGGATGAAATACAAGATCGCGGTTCAGGAAACGGAGGAAGGGTTCAGCATCTCCGTGCCAGGACTTCCAGGTTGTTGGTGTCAAGGCGCAAGATCACGACCGCCCTGCTTCCATCTTTCCTCATACTGATCACGATTCTGGTCCTCGTAGGCATCGCCTGCTCGAACACGGATTCGATCGAACCTGCTCCGGCGACGCAGCCGGATGGGTTGGCCGCCACTGAAGTGCAGAGTCTGTCACAGGCATCGGACGGTGTCAGGGAAGCAGCCTCGGAGTCGGTCGATATCCCAGCTTACCTGCTGAACGCGTGGCGTTGTCTCGGCGACGATGCGGCCCAGGTCGAGGACTACACGACTCCAGGCGAGAACCGGCTCCTGTGCCAGGTCGAGGTTGAGTATACCGATACGTCGGTCGTCGTTAGGAGCACCGGAATCCCGAACCACGACTTTGAGTCTACTCTGGGTTGCTGCGCGTCTGAGCATCAGCTAACGTGGACTATTCCTCTGAACCCTGTCGAGGACACGGACGGCGAGCTGACGATGGCGCCGGAGCGTGGTGCGGTCGCCTTCACAGTCACGGGGGTAGCTATCTTCGGCCCAGAGGAAGGGCCCGGCGGCGATGCCGTGGCCCTGGAATACGGCTACTTCGTCGAAGACTGACAACCGATTGACCTCGGCGTCTGCGGGGGCCATTCCGCCCGCGGGAACGGCGGGGGCCTTTACCACTACCACTTGGATGCCAACTGCACTCACTGGCATCCAGATGAGGGCGGCGGCGAGACGTGGATGGACTACGACTCGGAGCAGCTCGACGACAGCACTCACTCGTCCGTCATCGGCTTCGCCTTCGACGGCTACGCGATCTACGGCGTGTACGGATGGGACGAAGAAGGCAACGTCAAAGAGATGACCAGCAGCTATCGGCTCAAGGAGGGCGCGAACGGATACGGAGGCATCGACGACTATGAGTACGTCGAGGGTCTCGGCGACATGGACGAGTGCAACGGGCACTTCGGTCCCACGCCGGACGCTCTTGAGGGCCACTCCCACTACCACTACCACTACCACACCACGCTCAAGAATGGTGAGGGTGCCCTTGGTTTCCCGTACTTTGTCCTCTGCTACCATGGCATCGTCGAGGAAGGTAACCTGGGGCTGGGAGCCGGGCCCGCCGGTGGTCCGGTCGCGGAGGGACCGCCAGACGAGGTCCCTAACGTCGACCTGAATGCCGCCGCCCGGCAACTCGGCGTGACGGTTGAAGCGCTCTTCGAAGCTCTCGGCGACGAACGACCTCCGGACTTCGCGGCCTCCGCGAGAAGGCTGGGGGTTGACGAAGAGGAACTGCGCGGCGCTCTGGGGGCCCCCGGCGGACCACCATGAGCCGACAGGTTTGCGGCGATGTCCTGGAGGACGATGCCCACCGTGTCGCCTGACGAACATTTGCACCTTCGCTTTTTTACACTGCATCTCAATAGGTGCAGGCGACAAACGTAGGGAGGTGGAGGAAATCATGGCCGGTTCTATCAAAGTGACGGACAGCAACTTCGATGCTGAGGTCTTGCAGTCCGCTACTCCTGTTTTGGTGGACTTCTACGCGGACTGGTGCGCCCCTTGCAAAGTGATGAGCCCGATATTGGAAGAGCTCGCGGACGACTTCGAAGGTACAGCTAAGGTCGTCAAGCTAGATACCGACGCCAATCCGAACACCGCGGCGGCGTACGACATTAGGTCGATCCCCACCATGATGATTTTCGACGGCGGGAATCCGGTTGCTCGAGGTGTCGGCGTCTCTCCGAAGGAGGCCCTCAAAAAAGGCTTCGAGCAGATTCTGGCCAAACGAGCGGCGGCGTAGCACGAGATCGGCGCGTGATCGCGCTGGCACAAAGCGGCTGACTGCGCCCGGTCGGGTCTCAGACCCGACCCTACACCAACCTGACGATCTCGTGCTTCGCGATGCCTGGGCGATTTGATCCCCAGTGCTTCGTCGACAGCCACCGTCCTACTGGCTGACAACCTCGATTGCCCGTTCGAGAATCTCGTCGCGACCTTCAACTACTCCCTGGATGGTCCGAGACACGGGCACGGTTGGTCGGATGCCAACGCGGTGGAACTGAGAGCCGTCGGGTTTCAGTACCTTCAATCCAGTCCAGGAAATTCGGTAGCCGCCGGGAAGAGTGGCGAAATTCACCGTCCCCGTGGTGCCGGCCATCGCCTCGACGATGATTCGGCTCCAGCCCCTGTCCTCCCGCCCGAAGCCGGCGGCGCCTAGGCCCTGGACCGCCTTTTCGTATAGCCCGGGTGCAATGGACAGATAGAACAGCCGGTTCACAGGGGCCGGATCGCCTTCCAGCTCCGAAAGACTCTGCTTGAGCCTGCCAAGGTGGCCGCCGTCGCCGAGGTCTCCGCTTACGTAGCTCATCTTCCGAGCGAATTCGTCCCACTCATCTCGAAGATCGGGCAGGCCCTACAGCTCCCGGCCGTCCTTCCACATAAGCTCTCGGAATTCGTCGTCGGAGTCCTGGAGAACCCGACGATCCGGAAGTCCTGAGCCAGCTTGCCCTTGCGGCGGAGATTGAACAGCGCCGGCATGAGCTTCCGTTTGGTCAGGTCGCCATTCGCGCCCATGATGACGATGGTCGTTATCCCTGCATCAGTCATGGTGTACCCCTCGAATGCGCCTTCATGCCTCTTCGATTACGTCATATGGGTATAGATGCTGCCAGTGTGCCGGAGGATTGCCCAGATCCGGAACGGGCAGGCGTTCCCCGTCTCGCAGGGCCGACTGGTGAGCGACCAAGCCCGGGACACAGTAACGAGCCGCCGCCCAAACGTGGTTTGGCGGGAGCTTGTTAGCCGCGACCGCTTTGGCGAAGTCGTCCACGAGGAACTGGTGCGTGCCCAGGTGCCCGTTGGGCAGACCGCGAAACTCCGCTGGCAAACGCTCGACCGGATGGACCTTCGAGACCCCGCTATGAAACTCCTGTAGCACTACCTTGTCGACGTCGCCCTGGGCCTCGATGGGCATGTCGGCGCAGGCCAGCAGCTCGTCGAGCTCGGTCATCTCTTCAGGTTCCTTCGTCACCCAGACCTGGCTGTTGGCCTGTTCCTCGAAGCAGCCCTTCGTACCGAACAGGCTTGTCTGAACGGACGACATGCCACGCCAGCCGACGCGCCGTAGCTCGTTGACCCGCAGCGCGCTGCCGTCGGAGGTCCGGAACAGCGCGGTCTCGTTGCTGAACACGTTGTCCCACAGGTTGGCGCCCTTCCGGAAGACGCCGTCCTCGTGGTCGTCGACGAAGCCTAGGCACGAAACGGTGGTGGCGCTGGCGCCCGTAACCGAGAGCACCATGCTTGTGCTGTGAGTCGGGTAGTGCATCGGCGGGAGCCCGGCGACCTTCTTCCAATCGTCGCCGCCCGACCGCCTGAACGACTGGTAGAAGTGGTCCATGTCGTGAATGTACTGGCCTTCGGCGTAGACGACATCGCCGAAGTCGCCGGCCCGGAATCGATTACGACAGTATATGGTGCTCGGATAGTAGTAGCTGGTCTCGCCCATCATGTAGATGAGCCCGGTCTCCTCGACCGCGTCTACGATCGCCTTCACCTCGTCCAGGGTCTGTCCCACCGGCACGGCGCTGTAAACGTGCTTGCCGGCCTTCAGCGCCTTAAGCGACTGAGGGCCGTGAAGCTGACGCTGGGTCATGATGGCGACGGCGTCGACGTCGCTGGCGCACAAGTCGTCGAGAGAGCCGTGGACGGTCGAAATGCCGAATTCGGCCGCTCGCTCCTCGGCGCGCTCCGGCAGCACGTCGTTGACGACGACCTCGTCCACGGCCGGATGCGCCTTGAACAGGGGAGTAAAGGCTCGCGAAAACGCGCCGGCTCCGCATATACCGAGCTTGAATCCCATCGATTACTCCGTCAGGCCTGAGGTGTGGATGACGGTAGTGTATCGGTCGAAGCATCGACCGTCTACGGCGGGTCACGCACGGCCTATTGGGACCGCTGCCCAACTGTTCCAGAGCGTCCCATATGTTCCATTTCCT
>CAUZJF010000011.1:0-19396 GCA_963579975.1 Dehalococcoidia bacterium | reverse complement strand
TCTCTGCGGTGTAGCGTCGGCCGCGGCCGGGACGGGAGCCTCTTGGACCTACTGATCGCCACCAACAACCACGGCAAGCTTGCGGAGCTCTTTGAGTTGCTGTCCGACACCCCATTTCGTTTGCTGTCACTATCGGACGTGGGGATAGACTTCGAGGTCCCTGAGACAGGTTCGACGTTTGAGAAGAACGCCGAGATCAAGGCGACGGCTTACCTCGAAAGGAGTGGACTGCTGACGCTTGCCGACGACTCCGGCCTCGAAGTGAGGGCCCTGGGAGGCGAGCCGGGCGTATACTCATCGAGGTATGCCGGTGAAGGGGCAACGGACGCTCAGCGGATTGCGCTGCTGCTTCAGAACCTGGACAATATTCCTGAGGGCCGGCGACAGGCCCGGTTCAGGTGTGCCATCGCTCTCGCGCCACCGCGAGGACCAGCCGAGCTTTTCACCGGAGAGTGCCCGGGCACGATCACGAGGTCTCCCAGAGGCGACAATGGTTTCGGGTACGATCCGGTGTTCCTGCTCGATGGAAGTGACCGGACCATGGCCGAGCTATCTCGGGATGAAAAGGGACGAGTCAGCCACCGAAGCCGGGCCCTGCGCAAGGTAATCCCCGAGCTGGAGAGGATGGCGGCGTAGGAGTCCGGCGCTTCATCGAGCTAATGCCCACACTACTGTGATCACCGACAGGTTAAACAGACCCTTTAGAGACCTCAGGATCTCGGTTACCGACCGCTGCAACTTCCGCTGTTCCTACTGCATGCCTGCCGAGGTATTCGGCGAGCGCTACCGCTTCCTCCCAAAGTCGCAGCTCCTCACATTCGAGGAGATCACGAGGTTGACACGCGTAGCAGTTGCGCTTGGCGCCTCTAAGATCCGCCTGACCGGAGGCGAGCCCCTCGTGCGGAAGAACGTGGAAACGCTGGTATCGCAGCTTGCGGAAGTGGACGGAGTCGGCGACCTGACGATGACGACCAACGCGTACCTTCTGCCTCAAAAGGCCCAGGCCTTGAAAGGTGCTGGTCTTCAGCGGGTCACGATTAGCCTGGACAGCCTCGACGACGAAGTCTTTCGCGAGATGAACGGCCGCAACTTCGGCACCGAAAGCGTGCTCGACGGGATCGCGGCTGCCGAGAGAGCGGGACTGACTCCGATCAAGATCAACGCTGTCGTCCAGAAGGGTGTCAACGACCATACCGTCATCGACCTGGCGCGCTACTTCAAAGACCGTGGACATACCGTGCGATTCGTCGAGTACATGGATGTCGGCACCTTGAACGGCTGGAAGCTGGACCAGGTCGTATCGGCCGACGAGATCGTTTCTATGATCGACGCGGAGATGCCTTTGGAGCCTGTCGAGAGCCGCTACCGTGGCGAGGTGGCTGTGCGGTACCGCTACCGCGACGGTTCCGGCGAGATCGGCGTCATCGCGTCGGTGACGAAGCCCTTCTGTGGCGACTGCACGCGTCTAAGGCTGTCGCCCGAGGGTAAGCTAGTGACCTGCCTGTTTGGCACGGTTGGCACAGACTTTCGAGGACCGCTTCGGGCAGGAGCCTCCGACTCGGAAATCGAGTCCTTGATAGCCGGCAGATGGGCCGTCCGCGACGACCGCTACTCCGAGGAGCGGGCTTCCATGACCGAGCCGCTGAGCGAAAAGGTCGAGATGTACCACATCGGGGGCTAGCGATCCAACGTTCTACTGCTGCGCAGCCTTGAACCAGCTTCCGCTGGAAGGGTCGTACATTTCGGCAGTCGCCAGGTTGACCGGCATAGTTACCCCCTCTCCGGAATCTGGATGTCCGTTCCCGCCGGCGATGAGGACCGCACCGTCTTTGAGGGATACCGCGACATGGTCGGCACGGGCCTCCGCCAACGAGCCCGTTGCAATCCAGGTCCTCGATACCGGATCGAACACCTCTACGGTCGACAGGTGATTGTCTTCGGCGTCCCGTCCACCAACCACCAGCACTCTGCCGTCTCGTAGCGGCGTTGCTGTGTGAGAGTAGCGGGGCACGGTCATCTCGCCGGCTTCCGACCACCGGCCTGTCCCGGGGTCGTAGATCTCGGCAGAAGTGAGTACGTGCGCACCGGTGGTGCGGCCTCCCGCAACCAGCACCGTGCCGTCCGGGAGTTGGGTCTGGCTGTGTTTATACCTGGGTTCCAACATGTTCCCACTGGCGGTCCATTCGTTTCGCGACGGCAGGAACACCTCGGCCGTGGCTATCGGTCGCCCGGAACCCGGAGACGTCAGGCCCCCGGCAACGAGGACCGTGCCGTCGGTGAGTCGTGTCGCACGGTGGTAGGCGCGATTACCAACCATAGGCTTTGTGATCGACGTTCTGCCGGTTGACGGATCGTACAATTGGGGGACGAGAACGGCCCTCTACCGAGCGACGCCTTGCCAGAAACCGCCGGCAATCAGGACCGTCCCATCGTCGAGAAGTGTCGCCGTGTGATTGCTTCTTTCCCGCGGCAAGGTGTATATCGAAGTCCATAGATCCAGAGACGGGTCGTATATCTCCGCCGTTCCGGCTGAGCTGTCGGAGGCCAGGCCGCCCCATACGAGAAACCTTCCATCGCCCATCGCTGTCGCGGCCGGATTGGACCGGGAAGCGTTCATCGGCGCGACGGGCGTCCAAACGCCGGCAGCGGGATCGTACGCTTCGGCCGACGAGACGGCGCCGCGCTCCACCAGCAGCCCGCCGGCGACCAGTACCCTGCCGTCTGGCAGCAGGGTCGCTGTATGGCTCGAGCCCCGCGCCTGCACCATGTTCCCCGCCGGCCACGGCGGCTCAACCGATACCTCTTTGCCGAAGTCCCACAATTTCAGGGTCAACCGAACTTCGACCTTACCGGAGGCGATCCCGGACAGAATCGGGTCGACGCCCTTGCCCAGATCAACCTCTCCCCTTAGCTTGATCTGTCTGAACCGAGCGTCTTGGAAGGCGACCCATAATTCAACCCCGAAGCCATCTCCCGTTTCACCCAGTACCTTGGACGGAAGCGTTCCCTCGAGATAGAAGACGTCTCGACCGTCGAGGGTCTGTCTTCCCGAGATCTCGATTCCTTCAACCTCGGACCGCACCGCATCCACGATCCTCACCGGATCGAAGATAAAAGGTGCGCCGGCGCCGTTATGGGTCCAACCGCCTCTGGCGCGCCGTAAGTACCGGATGTCGCCGAAGGAAATCACCTCCGTCTCACGGACGTGGAAGCCGCTGATCACGTGCTTCGTGCAATGTGGCGCGGCATAGTCGCCGACAAGGGTTAGGGTAATCGGTGTTGGGTTTGTGTCCAGCCACATCGCCATATCGATGTGGGAAGACCCGACCTGTTCCATCGCCTTGACCGATTTCTCCAGGACCTCGTCTCCCAGGGGGCGCCGGGGGAATGACGCGAAGGCAGGTCCTGTTTCGGTCTCAGGGCAGAGGACGGGCGAACCGGGGACGGCCGCCGCGAGCGTCGATTCGACTGCGGTCTCTCCGCTCCGACAGGCGAGAGCTGCCGTCAAAACCGCGAGCAGTAGAAAGGTCAGGTGCAGCGTGGCCCGCCTATTCAGCACCGTTGTGTCTTAGGCTTTCGCATACCGGAGTTACGAGTCCGATGGCCGAAGCCGTTTCGGCGTCGAGGGCTCTCAAGCCTCGGAGACGTTGTGTGTCGTGCCACCGCGACTCAGCAAAGGCCGCTAACACGCCGCGGAAGACTCGTCCTGGCGGGTGATCCTTCCCGCAGCGTCCCAGCAGTAGAAGAAGTTCGACGTCTCTATTGGGATGTAGTTGCTCAGAGGGTCTGCGCCGGTCCCCGTCAGGTTATTGGCCCAGGAGTTAGTCGAATCGCTGTTTGCGGTCACGCTGCTGATACCTTTGTTGGCTATCATAGCGTCCATGGCCGTCTAAAGGCCAACCAGCTCGGCGTTCTTTACCACCTCCGGGTCCATCGGCGGCGCCTCTATCTCGACCGGCTCACCGAAGGCCGAGAACAACATAGTGAATTCGATGTCGCCACCGCCGCCTATGCCACCGAACAATGGATCGTCTTTCCCCATCGCGATTTCGCCCTTGCCCGTCACCTGACGGAGAAAGACCTGTTGAGCGTCGACCAGATAGCTTACTTCGAAGTCGCTCCCAGCGTCTCCAAAGGTACCGATCGGGACGCTCCTCTCCAGACGGAATACGGCTGCTCCGTCAAAGGGTTCCTCTCCTACAAGCTGAATAGCCGCAAGAGCTTCGGTATCGGTACTTATGAAATCATTCGGGTCGGAGAAGAGTGCCGCATCACCCCCGGAGACCGTCCACGCGCCGGTCTCCGGGTCCTTGGTGTACGTATGCTCACCATCTCGGTGGTGATACTGATGAACCCTAGTGAGATAGACATCGCCCCTGCGAAGCGATCCGGCGCTTGGTAGTCGCCCTCGAACGTCATAGGCACATCCAGGTTCATCCCTTGAATGTCGGCATTAATCTTCATGTCCATCTTGAAGTGAAACGAGTCGACACCCCTCATGGCGGCCGTGGCCGCCTCGATGATCTGGGATGCGGAGGTGAACTCGGGCGCGGGGCTCGGCTCAGGCGTGGGGGTCGCGGTCGGCTCCGGCGTCTCGGTTGGCTCGGGCGTTGGGCTGGGTTCAGACCCCTCGTCGGCAGTCGGCGAGGAAGCTGCAGGCGATGTGACCCCGAGGCCGCTGGGGCCGCGTCGCCGGGCTCCTCCGGTTCCTCTCCGCTTCCGAAAGCCAACGCGGCGACCGAGAGTAGGAAGACAAGAGTCGCGAATAGGTATCTGCGCCTGTTCCAATCCCGTATGAGTTACAAAAATCATAGTATGGCACCATCCGACCGACAAATCGCTCAAGCTACGTCGCCCCCATAGAGTACAATATGGCCGGAGGTCGACCGTGATCGAAATCTATACCGATGGTGCGTGTTCCGGTAATCCAGGCCCAGGAGGATGGGCAGCGGTAATCCTGGAGAACAGGTCCAAGCGTGCCATCCATGGCCGAGAGTCGGAAACGACGAACAACCGCATGGAGTTGATGGGCGTCATAAAGGGGCTGGAGGCGACGGACGCCTCGTCGACGGTGAAGATTTTCTCCGACAGTCAGTACGTCGTCAACACGATGACACGCAACTGGAAACGGCGTGCTAACGGCGACCTGTGGGCGATGCTCGACGCCGAGGTGGCCAAGCGTGACGTCGCGTGGGAATGGGTCCGCGGCCATGCCGGCAACCCTTTGAACGAGGAAGCAGACGTCCTGGCCAGCGGCGAGGCAGGCTTTGGCTCTGGTCGGCGGCCCAAAGCTTCACTAAGTCATATCGACGAATCTGGGGGCGCGAGCATGGTCGACGTTGGGCACAAGTCTGTCACCGAACGTGTCGCCGAGGCCGCCGGCTCGGTGACGATGCAGCCTGAAACCCTGCGGCTGATTCGGGAGAACAACATCGCGAAGGGCGATGTCTTCGGAACGGCGCGGATCGCGGGAATAATGGGCGCGAAGTCTACGTCGCAACTTATACCCCTCTGCCATCCTCTCCAGCTCGACCATGTCGCGGTCGACTTCGATCTCAACGAAGAAAAGAGCGCCGTGGACATCAAGGCTTCCGCCACGACGACAGCCAAGACCGGGGTCGAAATGGAAGCGATGACTGCCGTCGCGGTGGCTGGCCTGACCATCTACGACATGTGTAAAAGCGTCGATCGAGGAATCCGTCTCGATGGAGTGAGGCTGGTCAGGAAGAGCGGAGGCAAGAGCGGAGACATTGTAATGGAGGGCTGAACCGCGCGGGGTCGTAGCTCGGATGACCCGCTTGGATCCGTAGAGCTAACTACAGACAGGATACCGAATGGGGGTTGTTTATAGCACAGGGTTGTCTAGGGGACTACTCCTGGACAGAGACTTGCTGGGCCGGCCTCTGCCCTGGGTAGTCGAGAACCGGGGAATCGAATACCCAGGCGAGGTGATTCTCGCGGAGGCCGTCGATCCTCGGTGGGGTGAACCTCTTTCGGGCGGCCTGCGCTTCCGCGTCGTCTTCTACACCGTGCCCCGAAGGATTCCGGCCGGCCACATCAAGGACCGCCGGATAGTGATGGCCGTGCCCCGAGCTGCCGACCCTGATCGTGAGAGCCTTGGACACGAGCTTCAGTCTATTCGTGAGGCCAGACCCCATTACGTACCGAGCCACGATCCGGGAGCGTCCGCGGTCCGCGGTTCGTTGGAGGACGCGGAGGCCGCCATGCGCGAGTACAACCGTCGCTTCAGCTCGGAAGGAATCCGGCGCATACTCTCCGATCCTTCCAAACAGCAACTGGATAAGTTCATCAACCTGGTGCAAGTCAGCGACCTGGCCGGGCTCGCCGGCGTGCTTGACGACGATGCTCTCGATTTCCTGCGAGGGTTTATCAATCCCATTTGAAGTCGTCGGCGAGAACAACTATCGAAAGGGCCCATGACCTCTCCAGGTTCTGATTCAGAGCGCGTGCGTTCTGACGGCGTGTTGTCAGAACCGGAGGTCGAGAAGGCTTCTCCGACGCTGATTGTTGGGCTGGGCAACCCCGGAAACGAGTACGCCACGACCCGTCACAACATCGGGTTCTGGTGTGTGGACAGCATCGCCGAACGTGCGTCGATACGCTTCGCCCACGATCATCGGCTGGTTGTCGTCGGGGAAGGCGTATTCGAAGGCGTCGGAATCGTGCTAGCCAAGCCCAACACGTACGTCAACGAAAGCGGTCTGGCCGTCAGGTGGCTGCTGAGACACTACGATGCTTCGCCCGCCGATCTCCTGATCGCATACGACGACATGAACCTGGTTCTCGGCAAGCTGAGGATCCGTCCAAGAGGTAGCGCCGGCGGACACAACGGTATCAAATCCATCATTCGCGCCATCGGCACGAACGAGTTCACTCGAATCAGGATCGGCATCGGGCGCCCGCCGGACGGCGTCGGCAACGTCGAGTTTGTTCTGGGACGAATGGGGTCCGGTGAGAGAAAGTCCGTGGACGAAGCGGTGGAGCGGGCCGCTGAGGCGGCGTTCTGCATACTTGCCAAGGGAACGACCGAGGCGATGAACCGCTACAACTGAGGTACCTCGCCCTTGGCGGCCGCGGCGATATCTAGGGCTGCTCGGGTTTGTAGAGCTCCACAGACGACAGGACTTTCCCGTCTCGCCCTACGCCTCCAACCACGAGTACTGTGCCGTTCTCGAGCACGGTCGCCGCGTGTTCCACGCGGGCGACCCGTAGTTTCCCGGCTGAAAACCACTTACTCTCGACGGGTTCGTACAGCACCGAAAGCGTGGCGGCGCTGCCGCCTACGATCAGGACAGAGTCGTTCTCCAACAGGGTAACGGTGGTCCGCTTTCGGTCGTAGGCCAGGTTCGCGACGAGGTCCCAGGAGTCGGACTCGGCGTCGTAAAGTTCCGCCGCCGGCGGTGAATCCGGGGTGCTCGACACCGACAGAATGAACGGCCTGCCATCCCCCAGCAGCGTCGCCTCCGTCTCCAGAGCGCCGCTGTTGAGCTCGGCGACCGTGGACCACTCTCCGGACGATGGGTCGTACAGCTCGACTGACCGGGTGCCGCCGCCCGCTACTATCACCTTGCCGGAACCGAGCAGGATGGCCGAATGGGCGGCGCGCCCCGTTCCCATTTCACCCGTTACACTCCAGGTTCCGCTTGCCGGATCGAAAACCTCGGCCGACGAAATCGCCTCGCCGTTCGCGGTACCCCCTGTAACGAGCAGACGTCCGTCCCAGAGAACCGTGGCCGTATGGTCCCATCGCGCCGTCGTCATGGCGCCGGCGGTGGTCCACGTGCCGGATGAAGGATCGTACACTTCCGCCGATGCGGTGGCCTCGGAACGGTCCGGCGAGCTCGCGCTTCGGCCGCCCGCGACCAGGACAGTGCCGTTGTCCATCAGGACAGCGATGTGGCTGTCGCGGGCCTGGTTCAAACTGCCCGTGTTCGACCATCGGTTGGCCGACGGATCATAAATCTCCGCGGAATCGAGGAAGTCGTCTGCTTCGCTGCTGCCCCTGCCGCCGGCAATGACGACGCGGCCGTCTGTTAACCGCGTAGCCGTATGTCCGGCCCGTGGTTGGGCGGTTTCCACGACATCCGCCCATTCTCCTCTGGCCTGCGAAATTGACTCCCACCGACCGGTGGCGGGGTCATAAAGCTCGACCGAGTCCAATGGGCCGTTTCGGTCTGAACCTCCAGCCACAAGTATCATGCCATTGGCGAGTAGCGTCGCAGATTGGCCACCTCGCGCGTGATCCAAACCGCCGGCGGGAGTCCAGGTACCGCTCTCAAGGTCGAACATCTCGGCGGTCGCCATCACGCTGTCTTCCGTCGGACGGCTCCCAACGGCCAGCACGATACCATCGGTTAACATCGTAGCTGTATGGTCGAAGCGGACGGCCTCGTTCGGCGCCGACGGCTCCCAGGTGTCGGCCGCCGGGTCATATATTTCGGTTGAGGTCGTGTTCTCGTTACCGCCGGTGACGAGAACGCTGCCGTCGGTAAGGACAGTGGCCACGTGGTTGGCGCGGGGAATCATCATCCCGGCCACGGAGGACCACTCGTCGGTCGCGGGATCGTAGATCTCCGCCAGGCGGATCGTTACGCGGCCGTCGTGTCCGCCTACAACGAGCAGCCGTCCGTCGGGCAACAACGTCGCGGTATGGGCCGAACGGGCCTGCGCCATGCTACGCGCCACACTCCACGCGTTGGTCGCAGGGTCGTACGCCTCCACTGTCGCAAGGCTGTTACTGTTGATCCCGAGCCCTCCCACGACGAGCACCCTGCCGTCCGGAAGCAGCGTGGCTGTGTGCTGCTCCCTGTTTTGAGCCAGTTGACCGGCCGGAGACCACGTTCCGAGGACAGGATCGTGGATCTCCGCTGAATTCAAGATTCTGTTGTTACCGGTCCCGCCGATGACGATGACCCTGTCGCCCTCCAGCAGAGTTGCGGAATGTCCGGCCCGGGGGCGTAAGGTGTCTGCCAGAGATGTCCATGTGTCGGTCTCCGGGTCGTACAATTCCACCGAGGCCGTCGCTTCGAAGTCGTCCTGGTCGCTTGCGAGGATGGACTGGAAGCGGCCGATTCCGCCAACCACGAGGAGCCGCCCGTCACTCAACAGGACCGCGCGATGACTGTCACGGGCCTCGTTCATGTGACGGTTGCTGGTGTCGGGCGTTCCCGGCGGAAAGGAAATGCGTGGGGATTCGGTGGTCTCAAGAAGGGTAGGTACCGGTGTGGCTGTTGGTTGTGCGGGATCACCACCGCACGCGAATGTGGCGGCGTACACAATCACCGCAAGAAGAACGTAGTGCCCGCGCATCCTAGCTGGACCTGACCTTCCTAGGCCGCTGTCACGCGCACGCACAGCGGCGGAGAGTAAACGTCTGTACAAGAGATACGTCGGAATGCCTGGAAGAGGATGGCGAGAGGAGCCTGTCGAGTAGGTTACGCCAGAATGGCTGGCAGATTGTAGCACCGGCCATCGGACCCGTCAAACGTGCAAGGGAGAGCGCTGGCCGCTACGGGATGCTTGTTTCCCAGGCACCTGTCATTGGGTCGAAGATCTCGGTATTCGAGCTTTCGCCGCCAACTACGAGAACACGGCCATCTTGAAGTCGCGTCGAGGTGTGGCCCGATCGGCTGACGGACATCTTGGCCGCGGGTGACCATACTCCGGTAGCCGGGTCGTACAGCTCAACCGAACCGGTGTTTCCCGCGGCCCCCGTGCCTCCGAGGACCAGTACCCTCCCGTCCACAAGAAGGTTCGTTGTGTGTAACGTCCGGGGTTCGGCCATACTGCCCGTCTCGGTCCACGTACCCTTCTGGGTATCGGTCTGGGCGTCCCATATCTGGACCCGGGTGGGACCGAGGCCCATTCCAAGACCGCCCACTACTAGCACACGATCGTTTTCAAGGACCTCGACGGCCATGTGCGATGTCCGCCGGATCATTTGATTCGTTGTAGACCATTCCTCGGTTATCGGGTTGAATATCTCCGAAGGCGATAAAGGCTGTCCCTCTCCGCTGCCGCTTACGACCAGCACCCTGCCGTCCTTGAGCAACACGGCCCCATTATCCGCGTGTCCACCACGCATACTCGTCGTTGGGGAGGAGATGCCGTTCGCAGGGTCGAATATCTCGGCCGAGGCCAGGCTCCCATCGGCTGTACGACCGTAGCCGCCGACGATCAAGACCCTGCCGTCTTGCAAGGATGTCGCCGTATGGTTCCGACGTGGTGCAGCGAGGTTTCCGGTGCGCGACCATGTACCTGTTGCCGGATCGAAAATCTCGGAATCGGCTGACGCGCCGAGGTTCGTCCCCCTGCCGCCGGTAACCAGCACCCTGCCGTCCTGGAGAAGCGTGGCGGTGTGGTCCGCGTGTGGCTGGACCATCGGCCCGGAGGCTGACCACTTTCCAGTTCCCGAATCGTATAACTCCGCCGTATCCAACGAATCGAATTTCTCGCTTAACCCACCGGCGACCAGGACCCTTCCGTCGTTGAGCAATGTCGCTGAATGGAACTGGCGTGCCGTCAGCAACGGCGCGGGGCTGGTTACGATGACCGGCGTTGGAATCGGGGTTTCTTCCGAGCCCTCCGTACCGCAGGCCGCCGCGACAGCGGTCAAAGCCACCAGCATAACGACCGTTTTCAATCTATAGGTCATCCGACACACCCTTATTGGGATTGTCCTGGGTCCAGTGATTTGGATGCTCAAACAAACGGAAAGGGTCCGGAGGCTAAGGCGGTGGTCAAGGACCCAACGCGGGTTCGAGTGCCGCATTTCGACTCTAACATCGACCTAACTGGCAGTCAACTTGAAATTCCTTGATAGCCGAAGCAGCCCTTTGCTACACTGTCACTGACCCCTCCCGAGGAGTTCCGGCCTTGAAACTGAGTGCTGATGAGGTCCGCCACATTGCTCTGCTCGCCAGGCTGGGTACGACGGACAACGATGTCGAGACTATGCGAGACCAGCTGTCGAACATACTGAACCACTTCGACGTACTTCAGAGAGTGGACACCGAGGGCGTGGAGCCAACCGGGCACTCCGTAGACCTGGAATCCGTCATGCGAGAAGACAGGATTGGACCTTCGCAGCCTGCCGAAGATACTCTCGCTAACGCTCCAAGACGGGAAGGCGACTACGTCAGGGTGAGGGCCGTACTGGAGTGACCCAGGTCTTGCGGACCGCCCCGAGCGGTGCCTTGGCGGCCGCGTAACTTGGACTCATCTGATGTAATCGGCCTGACGGCTCACCGGGCGAGGGACATGCTTGCCGGCCGCGAGGTCTCGTCCGTCGAGCTGACCAGAGCTGTCCTGGACCGAATCGCTCACGTCGAAAACCGCGTCAATGCCTTCGTCACCATCTCTGAGGAGCTTGCTCTTCAGCAAGCGGAAAGGGCCGACGCTGACCTCTCCCGCGGAGATGGCGGGCCGCTTACCGGGATCCCGATGGTGCTCAAGGACAACCTCTGCACTCGAGGCGTCCCGACGACATGCTCCTCCAGGATGCTCGAGGGCTTCGTTCCCACCTACGACGCTACCGTAGCCCACCGGCTTTACGACCGGGGGGCTGTCCTTGTAGGGAAGGGAAATCTCGACGAGTTCGCCATGGGCTCATCGACCGAGAACTCGGCGTTCAAGAAAACCTGTAATCCCTGGGACCCAGACCGGGTGCCGGGCGGGAGCAGCGGCGGCCCGGCGGCCGCCATCGCCGCATCGGAAGGTATCTACGCCTTGGGCTCCGACACCGGAGGGAGCATCCGCCAGCCGGCGGCTCTCTGCGGGGTCGTCGGACTCAAGCCAACGTACGGCCTGGTGAGCCGTTACGGGCTCATCGCATTCGCAAGTTCATTAGACCAGATAGGGCCGCTGACCCACGACGTGACGGATGCTGCTCTCGTCCTGAACGGCATCGCTGGCTACGACCCCAAAGACTCCACGTCGATCGATCATGACGTTCCAGACTACGGTGCGTCCCTCACTGGAGACATTAAAGGCCTGCGCGTCGGCGTCCCGAAAGAGTATTTTATCGAAGGAATGGACCCGGCCGTCGAGGCCGCCGTTCGCGAAGTCCTCAAGGTGATGGAGGGCCTGGGCGCAACAGTCGAGGAGACCTCTTTGCCGCATACGCCATACGCTCTGGCGGTCTACTACATCATCGCCCCATCCGAGGCTTCGGCCAACCTGGCTCGATACGACGGCGTGAAGTATGGATACTCGGCCGGGGGCGTTGGCAGCATGTGGGACGCGCTCGAAAAGACGAGACAGGAGGGCTTCGGCCCGGAAGTCAAACGGCGCATCATGCTCGGGACGTACGCCCTTTCGGCGGGATACTACGATGCCTACTACCTGAAAGCGCAGAAGGTGAGGACGCTGATCCGCCGCGAAATGGACGAGGCGTTCCAAAGGTTCGACGTCCTCGTGACGCCGACCTCACCGTCAGTCGCCTTCAAGCTGGGCGAGAAGATGGATGACCCGATCCAGATGTACCTCAACGACGTCTTTACCCAGCCTGCCAACATCGCGGGAGTCCCGGGCATTTCCCTCCCGTGCGGGATGGCCCAGGGCCTGCCGATAGGGCTTCAGATAATGGCCGGCCACCTGCGAGAGCCGACCCTCTTGAGAGCAGCGCACGCCTACGAACAGGCCACGGAATGGCACACGCTGCAACCCGAGCTAAAGTGAGCGACGCTTCATGAGCACCGTTGTGGACGGTCAATCCTACGTAATCGGATACGTTTCCTCGCCGCATCCGCACGGTCCGCTGCATGTAAAGACCCTCGACGCGCTGCCCGAGATCGAGGCGGTACGCTTCTGCGGAATCGAGGGCGAGGACATCGAATCGATTGCGGCCGAGACTGCCAAGACGAAGTCCACGACCGCCTGCTTGCAGGACCTGCTCGCCCACGACGATCTCGACGCCCTCATGGTGTGTGTTCGCAATGACCTGTGCCCAGCGGTCCTCGAGGCTGCCGTGGATGCGGGCCTGCCCGTCCTCTTCGAGAAGCCCGGCGCGATACGGGCCGCAGACCTGAGACAGGTGGCGGACAGGGCTCGGACGAGCGGCATCACGCTGGGCGCCATGTACCAGAACCGTGGGAACCCTATCATGGCGGCGGTGCGGGATGCCCGCCAGAAGGGAGCGCTAGGGAGCGTGATGGCGGTTGAGGCGCGCATGGTCTCATCGCAGGTGCGGTACAGAGACCCATCCCACTGGCTATTCGGCAAGAAGACCGCCGGAAGCGGGATCCTTTCCTGGCTGGCGTGTCATTACATCGACCTGCTCTGCTACCTGATGGACGACAGAATTGCCGAGGTCACGGCCATCACGGCCACACAAAACTCCGAGGCCATCGAAGTCGAAGACACGGCCTGCCTCGCGTTCCGCTTTGCCGGAGGAGCGCTGGGCACTCTCAACGCCGGCTACCATCTCAGCGGTAGCCAATCGGGCTACACCGGCGCTGCCTATGACACGTTCGTGGCGCTCCGAGGGACGGACGGGCACGTGAGAATACCGCTTTCCAGCGGAAGCGGCTACAGCCTTTTCAGCATTGCGCCCGGTTGGGCGTCCGGTGGCATGCAAGAGCACCGGTACGAGCCGGCCCAATCACCAGCCTACGGCGGGGTCACCGGCGAGGAATTCGTCGAAGCCTTTCTCGCAGCGGCCCGGATGGGTAGCCCCGCGCCGGCCACTGTCGAAGACGCCGTCCACGTCCTCGACGTGATCGAGGCGGCGCTGGAGTCTTCGAAGACCGGACGGCTGGTCAAGGTCAAGGCTTCGGGTGTCGGCCGATCATGAACGTCGAGATACGTGAGGAAACCACCTCTGTTATGGCCGAGTACGGCCGCGTGTCCATCGCGTTCATGGTGGAGTCTCAGCTGCGGGTTCAGCCCTTAGACAACGGACTGAAAGGCTGGAGCCTTGTCGAGGAAATAGTAGAACCCCCTTATCTGAAGGACTACGACGCGAACAAAGAGGAGGGACCGGCCCGATGGCTGAGTCGGGACACAAGCAACTGGAGCGTCTTCTCCGCGTTCCAGGGCTCCACTCGTCTCGGCGGAGCAGTGGTTGCCTGGAATACGGCCGGTGTCAACATGCTGGAGGGTCGTGACGACTTGGCCTGTTTATGGGACATCCGAATCGACCCGGAATACCGTCGCGTCGGAATTGGTTTCGAACTATTCGCCGCGGTTACTGAATGGGTACGTGCCAAAGGTTGCCGTCACCTCAAGGTCGAAACGCAGAACATCAATGTGCCCACCTGACGCTTCTATGCACGTCAGGGATGCGAGCTCAGGACGATCCATCCCGGCGCGTACCCGGAATTGCCCGACGAAGTGCAGGTTCTCTGGTACAAGGATCTGTGAAATGCATCCCAACTCTGCGAATCGTCGCGTGGCGCCACGACGCCGTATTCAGTAGGGGCGCATTGCATGCGCCCGCTCTTCCAACCGCCGGGAAGTCCACAAACACGGATCAACAGGTCCGAAGGTAACTAGAGCCTCGGTGACCCAGGCAGAGCGCTATGGCGCTCGACGGCTCAAACTACCTGGCCAATTGAGGCGTTATAATATGTGCGGTTATCGGAGCCCGACTTCGAGTTGTTCCTCGGAGCGACAGTGCCCCTGAAGCCGGCGAATTAAGATATACGAATGCCTAGTGTCCAACGCATAACGGGTTTAACGTTACTGGCTGCAGGCCTTGTCCTCCTCGCGCTGTCCGGCGGTTATTACGCCTACGGAGTCGTCGCCAACGCGGGACTGGACGAGCTTACGTTCGAATCGGAGCGGCCAACGTTCGTTGGTTCCAGTTACCCTGAGAACGAACCCGACGTACCTGCGGTGTCCACTGCGCCTGCCGCGCAGCCTGATGAGCCGAGCGCATTTCCAGGATCGGCCTCCCGAGTCTCCGAAGCCGTCCGGGTGGAGGACGTGGGCCTAACCGATCTTCCCGGGGCCATGGTGATCCCTCAGAGCGCCGTAGAAGATAGCTCCAAGGCCAACACGGCGTCTCTGAGTGCCCAGGGAGGCGAGGATTCCGAGGGCCCCGGTGTCGGAACTCAGGAGCTCGTGGCACATGTGGTAGCGACTGGAGCGCCGGAATCGACCGCACCGACCGGTGCCGACGCGGATGACAAGCCCGACGTCAGCGTATCGATCGACGTCGAGGACGAATCGGTCTCACAACAAACGCCTCTGACGTCCGCTGAAGTGCAGCCGCCTGTTGTGGTCGAGCCTCAGTCTTACACCGCCGCCGCTGAAGATCCGGCCGTCGACGAATTCGCCACGCCTGGTGTTTCAGGCTCAGACGACGAGGCTGCTCTCAAGGCTGAGCGGTTCGCGTTCATACGCCCCATCCCCGAGTCACTGCAATATGAATTGCTTGCGCAGCGCGGAAGCAGGTATTTCGCTCCGGAGGGCATGCCCATCGCAGAGGAGCCCGCCCCGGCTGTCCACATGATCATCGCCGCCATCGGAGTCGATTCGAAGGTCCAGGACTTGGGGATCGACCTCACGGCGGATGGACGGACATGGGAGACGCCGAAACGGGTCGTTGGCCACATCCCCACGACGGCTCGACCAGGAGACGAAGGCGAGGGGTGGTACTTTGGCCACCTCGAGAGCCCGATTCTAGGGGAAGGTAACGTCTTCAGCAAGCTGCCAGAGATCGCAAAGCTGCTGCGGGCGGGCAAGACCGTTGAGATCATCCTCGATGGGCCCGACGGCAGATACGTTTACCAGGCCTACAAATCGAACTGGGTGGAACAGGGAGACCTCGTAATCACCGACTCCGGCAATCGAGATATTACTCTCGTCACCTGCTATCCTCGCTTTCACTACGACAAGAGGCTGCTCGTCACGGCGGCTCTGGTAGGGTTCGTGAGTTCCTGAACGATAGGACGCCGGCGGACAGCCCAGGTGTCGTCCGGCCACCCATGGGCTCGCGCCAGACTGCTGCTGGCCCCATGACGATGGTTACTCTATGAACGCCGTCTTTCGTACGGTGCTGTTCGGGCTATTCAGCCTGGTCATCATCGGCTTCGTCGCCCTGATGGCCTGGGGCCTCTCCAACAAAACGTCGGTCACCGGTCTCAGCGGCATCACGCGTCTCCAAAAGCCTGCCCCGCCCTTTACGCTTGAGCTTTTCGACGGTGAGGAGCTGGAGCTGGCCTCCGCGCAGGGCAGGCCCATCGTCATCAACTTCTGGGCGTCATGGTGTGCCCCATGCCGCATAGAGGCCCCGGCCCTTGAAAAGGCCTGGAGAAGCTTCCGAGACGAGGATGTTCTGTACGTGGGGATCGACATACAGGACACCGACGAAGCGGGTAGGACTCACGTCGATGAGTTTGGGATCACGTACCCCAACGGACGAGATAAAGACGGCCGTATCTCGGTCGACTACGGGGTGATCGGAATACCGACGACGTTCTTCATAAGCAAGGAGGGCGTCGTCGAACGCAGGTGGGTCGGCGAGATCGACCCACCACGGCTATTGAGCTGGACGAACGACCTGGAGGCCGGAGTCGCCGCGTCGGGAGAGGTCGACGGTGTGAACGAGGACGGCTTCTACGGCCTGGACGGGCTGCAGGAATAGGGAGCCCGGCCCTTGTACCTGCAGCCCGCCGAGGTTGTATTTAATGGAATGCGCCTCAGCCTAAACGGGCTGTGCCATCGCTAGGATATCGTCTCGTGTGAGGTTCTCCCTGGAATGGACCTTCTTGCCGTGTTTCGTTACGAGCTTAACGAGCTCGTCGTCATTTTCTCCTCGGATCTCCTTGCCGCATGGACACGTCACAAGCTTTGTCATGTATGTCCTCCGCGGAAAGGTTGCGCCTATAATAACAACCGCCTTTGGCGGAATCTTGGCGTTTTCTTGTTGGTCTAAATGAGCATCCGTGTCTATCTTTCGGGGCGCATTTGCGTAGAGGCTGAAGAGCAACTCGTCATTGACGAGCGCCAGTTTAGAAGACGGCAAAGGCGCCTTCTCTTCGTATACCTGGTGACAGAGCGGGACTGGTCTGTTCCCAGGGAGGAGCTGGCCAAGATCATGTGGCCTGGCGAGACGCCGCACACATGGGAGATGTCACTGAGCGCTTTGATCAGCGGCATCCGAGGCCTGCTAGGCACTCCACCGCTGGTACAGCGAGGTGTCTCGCTCTCCCGTGGATTTGGGCATAAAGGCTATTGCTGCCGGCGGACACCTGGTTGGATTTTGAAGCGGGCGCTACCGCCATCGACGAGGCATAGGGCGCTCTGCGGGCCGGCGACCCGATGCGGCTGCTTGGGCCCCGCGACCGCGGCCGTCAACGTCGCCCGGAGACCCTTCCTGGCCGGTATCGAGGGCGACTGGGTGGAGTCGCAGAGACGGCGCCAAGAGCGAGTCCGGCTGCGTGCGCTCGACTGCATCTCCCAGATGTGGCTTGCAGGGAATGAGCCCCAACTGGCGGTCGAAGCGGCGACAGAGGCGATTGAGTTGGACCCATTCCGGGAGGCGAGCTATCAGTTCCTTATGAGAGCGTACGGCGCCGCTGGGAACAGTGCCCGCGGGCTGCGCGTTTACCGCCGGCTTCGGGAGCTGCTACAGGAAGAGTTGGGAACCGGTCCGTCACCTGAAACCGACTCTGTCTACAATCAACTGCTGCGATAGCAGCGCCCAACGTCAGAGGGGGAGAGACAAATGCGCGCGAGGCCCGCTCGAACGTTACATGGGAACCTGGCTAGCAGCTCTGACGTTGTAAACTATGAGACCGGCTTGACCCACCGACCAGCGAGTCAGCGTTACGCGTACTAACTCGTTGCGGCAGGGTTGTCGCGTGTACAGACGTAGGGACGCTATGCCTACGTCTGTACACGCGCATCGCCCTGGAACATTCGTCCATCCGGACGAGCGCCTTTAAGGACAAGTGTTGGCCCGATTCGTCGTCAAAATGATCCCCGGAACGTTCCGGCTCTGGGCCCTTTGGCTCTTGATGGCCGTCCTCCTTTCCGTGGGGCACGACGTCGTCCGGCTCGGTCCAGCCGCGCTGGTCGCCCTTCGATACCAGCACAGCCTGGTCGGATGGGAGGTCGCAAATCTACCCAGCAAATGGGCCCACCGCGTTGTCTCGGCTTTCCCATGGAACTGGGCTTCGGAGGACGAGAGGCGGGCGCAGGTCCCCGAGTATCTACAGCTCGGCGAACAAGTATCGAGGCTGGGCTCGGAGATCGAGCGGGCTGCGGCCCTGGGCGACGAATCTCAGCTCGCGGCTCTCGCGGCTCTCGAGGCGGAACTGGCCGAAACAAAGTTGGTACGAGCCCGTCTCAGGAACGACGTGGAAGAGACACTCGAGGCCACGATCGCCGCAGTGATCGCCGATGAGGAGATAACCACTTGGGCCGGGCTGAGCATCCCTCCTGTCGACATACGGCTGGGCCAGCCTCCGATGGCCCTGATCGCGTCTCCTAGGGACCGGATCGAGCAGCTCCACCATGCCCTCGTCGATCCAAATGTCAGCGTAACTGCGAGCGAGTCTATGGAGGACGCCCTGTTCGACGAGTGGGACCTGGCTGGACTGGTAACCTCCATCGGCGGCCTGGCGACGTACCCGACCGTGATCGATGACAGCCTGCCCTTGAAATGGACGCTCGGCACGGCCGCCCACGAATGGCTGCACCAGTACCTCACGCTTCTGCCGCCGGGACGGCCCTTTGGCAGGCTCATCTTTACCAGTCCTGAAATGCAAACGTTGAATGAGACCGTCGCCGAAATCGCGGGCCGTGAGATCGGAGATCGCGCGTTCGAAAGGCTAGGCGTCATCGAAAGAAGCCCGGAGCCCGCGACTGACGTTCCCGCGGTTGAGTCTCCTGAGGACGAGTTCGACTATGTGATAGAGATGCGGACGACCCGCGAGCGAGTGGACGTGCTGCTGTCCGGGGGTGATGTCGAAGCGGCCGAAGCCTACATGGAGGAACGGAGGAAGCTGTTCGTCGAGAACGGGTTCTACATTCGCAAGCTGAACCAGGCTTACTTTGCCTACCACGGGACCTACGCAACGACGCCGCAGTCGTCGAGTCCGATCGGCGGCCAGTTGGCGGCGCTTCGAGGCATGATGCCCGACCTCAAGACCTTCCTGGACGTCATATCTAGGGTTTCGAGCTACGATGAGTTCCTCGATGTTCTCGCCAACGAACGTTCGGCCCGTCCCGGATGAGGAAGTGGTACGGCTTGGACAGCCACCGTTTTCGTGAGGGTGGCCGCTGTCGTTGTCCAGTCAATATGTCACCCCTAAGTGTTCAGTGGATTTGTCCTGGCGGGTGATTTGAAGGACCTTCGCCAGGGGTGGTCGGGGGGCTGGTATTCGAGCTAGAGGCGAGGCGCCGATGGGCGCCATGCCTCTAGGGG
>CAUZJF010000010.1:0-19644 GCA_963579975.1 Dehalococcoidia bacterium | reverse complement strand
GCCGAAACTACGGCCGATGTCTCGGGGCTGATCGTCACGCCGGGCCTCGTCGACACCCACACCCACGTTTACGGGTTCGAGCATTGGGTGCAGGCCGACGAGTACGCCTTCCCCAACGGCGTCACAAGCTTGGTAGACGCCGGCGGCTCGGGGTACCGGACGTTCGACGAGTTCAGGCGCGAAGTGATTGAGGAGGCCCGGGTTCGGGTGCTGGCGCTGTCGAGCAAGACGTGTCGGAGATGCAGTCAGCGCCCTGCGCCGAGGTAGTACGGCGTAACCGCGACGTGGTCGTCGGGGTCAAGACCGCCCACTATCGCGGGGCGGGAGGGGAAGCCGTAGACGGAGCAGTAAGGGCAGCCGAGTCGTCCGATTCTATCGTGATGGTCGACTACAGCGAACACCCAAATCGCTCTTACCGCGAGCTGCTATTGGACCACATGCGGCCCGGCGACGTCAGCACCCATATGTATTCACGAGGATCTGCGCAGGTTGACGACAGCGGTCGAGTGCTGGATTACATATGGCAGGCCAGGGAACGAGGAGTCCTGTTCGACGTGGGCCACGGCAAGGGTAGCTTCGTTTACGACAGGGCCAAGCCTTCCATGGAGCAGGGCCACGTGCCCAACACGATTTCCAGCGACATCCACGGCCTCAGTTTCTTTTTGCCACGAGCGGCTTTGCCGGTCGCAATGTCCAAGCTCATGATGCTGGGCGTGACGCTGAACGACGCGATTGCGAAGGCAACGTCGGTGCCGGCGTCGGCGATCGGACGGCCCGAGCTGGGCTCGTTGTCAATTGGTGCCGAGGCGGACATCGCCGTCTCCTTCACTCCGAATTCCCATCGACATCCAACTACGTTCGTCCAGCAACATCTCGTGGGGCATACAGTCAACTCTGATAGGCGTACCCCGGACGAAACGGTGCCATCACCGGACCCGCTCAAGCTCGATCACGCGGCTCTTCCACACTTCGTTGTGAATGCGCTCCAGAGCCGCCTGGCCTGGGCGGGCGACTTCCAGCGTGCGTGCCAGCGTGATCGTTGAGTGCCGCTGCATCAGGTCGCAGCGCTTGATAAATGCGTCGAGCGTGTGACGTTCACCGCCGGTCAACAGGTAGTCGAGCCGACCTTCGACCTGGCCGAAGACGTCGCCCGCGACCTTGCATCCCGCGTCGAACAGCTCCCGCACGAGGCGCTCGCGGCTGCGCTCGAACCGGTGCTGCGACGATCCTCCGGCCCGATGCCTGTTCTTGACGTACCGAGAGCCGGTCTTGGACGCGACGAGTTTGTTATTGTCCAGGACGCCGACGGCGTAACGGCCAAGTCGCAGCAGGATCACCCCGATAACGAGTTGGCGGTCCAGGATGCTCAACAAAGGGGTACCGTTCGTCCCTTGTAACACGCGGTCGGCCTCGACCGGAAATGGTGGTATGACGGCCAGCGTATGGTCATCTCCGATGAAGAGCACGATCCCTGTCTCGGGACGGTCGGCTCTGCCCATGACCCTGTTCAAAACGGCGCCGACGACGACCGAATCGCCGTCAGCGGTCAACGGGAAGCGAACGTTTGCCACGGATTCCGGCGTTATGCAGACCGTCTGGTCGTATGACTCGGTGTACGACGCGTCGTCCAGAAGTGCCAGGATCTTGCGTCTCCCCGCCGGGTACCGCCTGGTGACCTCGAACGCAGGAGACGCGCTCGGGGTGGAATCGTACATCGGGCGATTCTACCACTCGGCAAGGCGAAGCGGGCTATGGTAGCCTGACGTGGAAACCCGTACGCACAGGACTGGAAAGTTGCGCATCGCCATCGGAGCCGACCACGCGGGATACGAGCTGAAGGGGCCACTGATTGCGCCGCTGGAGGCTCTCGGCCACGACGTGGTAGACGCTGGCGCACACTCGCTCGACCCTACCGACGACTACCCTGATTTCGCCCACGTGGTCGCGGCCCTGGTCGCGGCGGGCGAGGTCGAGCGCGGAGTCGTCGTGTGCGGCAGTGGGGTGGGGGCTTCCGTCGCGGCCAACAAGGTCAAGGGGGTGCGGGCCGCTGTTTGCCACGACACCTACTCGGCGCGACAAGGCGTCGAGCACGACGACATGAACGTGCTGTGTCTGGGCGCGCGAGTAGTCGGCGACGAGCTGGCGAAAGAGATCGTGGGGGTCTTCGCCGCCGCCGAGTTCAGCGGTGAGGAAAGACACCGGCGCCGGCTGGCCAAAGTACTGGCCATCGAGTCCGGGTCCGCCGGAGCCTCGCCTGAAGCGGGTTGAGCGGCGCGTGCGAAGGTGAGCTAGCGATACTCGGCGCCGATCAAGCAGGCAACCGGACGCTGGTCGGTCTTGGCCTTCTCGAAGGCGACGGAGATCCGGTCAACGTCCGAGTCGGACTCGATCAAGTAGTAGTTGAGGCCCCAGGCGTGCAGCGTCGGCTCGGTGATACGGGCGGCCGAGTCGCGGGGGACATCGCGCCGGGTCCAGCCTCGGTATCCAACCATCATTACGAGGGGGAAACTGATGTCGACGGCCAACCCTCGCACGGAGTCGCCGGACTCGAAGAACCCGGTGTTCTGGATCATGACGAGAGGGAGTTTGCCTCCGATCCACAGGCCGGCCGCGATGGCCATGCTCTCGGCCTCTCTGCAGATGGGCACGATGTTGATCGTGGGGTCCGACGACAGCAGCTGGTACATGAAGTTGCTCTCTGTGTCCGGGAGCCATATCACGTGAGTAACGCCGTTCTTGTGAAGCTGGTCTTGGACTGCTTTCGGCGTCAGACGAAGCTCGCTCATGGACCTTCCTTGCTTCAAGCCCCCGTACCGGTGGGCGGGCGACATTGTAGGTGAGCCCATTGGGCCGGTCAATCTCGGAAACCACTGTTGACGTAGAGTGCTACCGGTGCATGACCGAGAACCCTCCGGATGCACGCCAGTGCGTACGGTGCGGGTATGTACCTCGGTGGCGTCGCCACCTTTTGTAGGAGCGCGACCGGCGAACCGCTTCTCTTGCCTCCTGGCGCGGGTGATAGACTCCCCCTTCTCCGTCTACAGCATCGTGGTGGCCATGAGTCTTGCTCAAAGGTTGCCGGGAGGCGACGCCCTCCCGACGGCCATGATCATGCTCGCTGCGTTCACGATACCCGCCCAGCTCGTTCTCCTGGCTACCCACGGGCAGACCATCGGCAAGAGGCTCTTCAAATCCCGGATCGTTCGAGACGACGACGACCGGAACGGCGGCCCGGCAACGAACGTCTTCCTGCGGACGGTCGTCGCGGAGTTCCTGTGGGTCACTCCCGGGTACGTCGCCGTCGATAACCTGTTCATATTCAGAAGGAACCGGAGGTGCGTCCACGATTACATCGCCGGCACGAAGGTCATCCGCGACCAGCTTTCCGTGGCGCCGGACTGGAGGGACCTGCTGCGGGACCTACCAGAACGCGTCAAAAAATGGGCCCAGCCAGGCCGATATCAGAAGTGACGTATTGTAGCTAATCGCAGATATAGTTTCGTTTTCCATTAGTCCAAGTTCTCCTTGGCGATGGTGGTGCTGGGTTCCGAAATTTATTCTGTCGCAAACCGTCGTAAACTGTCGCATCCGTATCTGAAGGATTGCGACACCTGGGGGTGGGAATGCGACAGGTAGGGGGAGCTGGGTCCGGGTATGGGGTTGTCGATTTCGGCGGTTGCGTGGTGCATGGTTTTTGTTCCTTTCCTTCGTGTCGGTGGACCGAGAAAAACAAAAAGGGACAGACCCGTGGGGTCCGTCCCTCGCCGAGATTGCAGCACATGAGTTCTGGCATATCAAGGGCGGGTTGCGCGGCCGTTCCAGAGACCGGTCGGTTGCGGCATCGTGAAGGAGCAACGTAGGATGAGGAGCACCGAAGGGTACTCTGAAACCGAACCCTAGCTGGAATCTCGACAGCCGCCATCTCTATATGGGATCCTGAGCCCACACCCTACGAAGCCGACGGTGACGCTGTGGTTCTACCGGGTAGCCTCGTTCCAAGCGCCATCACGTCAGAGGCAATGACCGTTAGTACTGAGGAGGGACCATGTACAAGCTCGAAGTGCTGAATCCTGTCGCGCCTGTTCTGGGTGAGGTGAACGCCAGCCCGATGGCGCCGCGGCCGGAGAGTCTCGAGGGCAAGACCATCGGCCTCGTCTGGAACGGCAAGGCCAATGGAGATGTCGCGCTGAAGCGGGCCGGAGAGATGATCCAGAGCAAGGTCCCCGGTGTCGAGGTCAAGTTTTACAGCGGGGCGCTCCCTACTCCCGCTCCCGTGTTGGACCGTGCGAAGGAGGAGGTCGACGTCGCAATTGGCTGCACGGCCGATTGAGGGTCGTGTACGTCGTGGATGGTCCACGACATGGTGGAGCTGGAGAAGGTCGGCATCCCAACGGCCACGATCCTCTCCGACGGGTTCCAGGACGATGCCGCGGCCAGCGCCAAGGCGTTCGGCATGGCGGGAATTCCCTTTACGGTAGTACCTCGGGTATACAACAACATCACGCCTGATGAAGCCGTCAAGCAGACCGACCCGGCCATCGACGAAGTCATTAGACTGCTGACGACTCAAGGCGACGGCTACGCTCTCGAATCGGCGACGCTGTCTGGAAACGGGGGAGGCGTCGAGACCTTCGAAGGCGACGACCAGTTCCACGCGCTGGAGGCGTTCAACGAGACGTTTCTCGACCGCGACTGGGGCGACGGGTTCCCGCTGATACCGCCGACCCGAGAGCGGGTGGATGCGATGCTCGGGGGCACCACCCTCGACGCCAACGATGTCGTGTGCATGCTGCCCCCGGGCACGGGCTACGCCTCGGTCAGGAAGATCGCGATCAACGCGGTGATGGCCGGATGCCGCCCGGAGCACCTGCCGGTGATCATCGCTGGCGCCAAGGCTATCTCGCAGCTGGACCGCTTCGACGTTCGGGGATTCCTCATGTCCACGAGCGCGAATGGCCCGCTGTTTCTGGTGAACGGTCCTATCGCCGGCGAGCTCGGGATCAACTCCAAGCGCGCCGCTCTCGGCCCGGGACGGCAGTCGCGCGTCAACATCGTGATCGGCAGGGGCTTGATACTGACCCTCAAGAACGTTGGCCACTGGTACCCCGGTCACCTGGACATGGACACCATCGGCACCACGCGGAAGTTCCCGCAACTGGTCGCTGAGAACGAAGAGGACAGCCCCTGGGAGCCCTTCCACGTGGAGCAAGGATTCCCGAAGGACTCCAGCACGATAACCATATTCAGCTCGTCGTACGAGACCGACGTGGGGGACCAGGGCAACAACACGGGCGAGGCGCTTCTGCGCACCATTGCCTACTCGACGATGACCGCCGGAGGGAACTACATCGGCAATCTGGCCGGAGAGCTCGACGACAAGCCTCGGGAGGCGACGCTGATCATGGCCGCGCCGGCCCACGCGAGACCCATTGCCGCCGCCGGATTTTCCAAGAGCGCGGCGAAGACCTTCATTCACGCCCACGCAAGAAAGCCGGCGCGCCAGCTCATCAACAAATTCAACGTCCCCGACAAGGTCCGGGTAGCCTGGAAGTGGCTGTACGACCTCTCACCCATGGAGCAGGAGCAGGTCGTCCTGCCGGTCCAGGAGAGCGCCGACCGTTACTACATTGTGTGCGTCGGCGCTAACGACCGTGCCAAAGACCTGGTCTTCGGTACGAACACGCCCGCGACCGTCGAGATAACGGACCGCGCCGAGGTCTAGCCCTCCATCGCCGGTCTCAACCGTGCAGGCGGCATTGTCGCAACGAGTGCCACCGGGCCTGTCATTCTGAACGAAGTGAAGAATCTAGGGACGTACGTGGCCTTCGACGGGCGTAATGTCTGAGTACGACCCCTAATCCTTCGTCGCTCCCCTCCTCAGAAAGACGATCTGTGGGGGACTGTGCCTGAAGGGTGGCTGACTTCCTAGCCTTCTCAGGGAAGGATATCCTTACTTCCCGCAGCTCCTTTGGGGTTGGGGAGAACGCACGCCCACGCACCAGCGCTGACTGCGGCCCGGGGCCTTGGACAAAGGCAGGTCTGAGACCTGCCCCTACGCCGAGTGGCGTGCGACTCCTGGTAGGCGCGGGTCTCTAACCCGCCCGCCGGCCTAACCAAGAACGCGAGAGTTCTTGGAGAACACGTGCTGAAGTCGTGAAGCAGCCGGTGCTCATTGACAAAGGACGGCGGCGGGACATAAATCTTACCCATGCCCCCTGGGTAGGGGTATAGTAAACACAGAAGGCGATAGCATGGCAACATCAACCCACGACCATAAAGAGCACGATCACGGCGAGCTTCCCGAGGCAAAGCAGGACGCTCTCAAAAGACTTGCCTACATCGAAGGGCACCTGTCCGGCATCAGGCGCATGGTCGAGCAGGACCAGTACTGCGTCGACGTCCTGAAGCAGACGTTCGCCGTCAAGAGGGCCATCCAAAAACTCGAGTCGAAGCTGCTGAAAGGGCACCTGCACACCTGCGTGATCGACGGCGTCAAGGACGGCCGCGAGGACCAGGTACTTGGCGAGTTGCTCGAGCTCTACTCGCTTTCGTACAAGAGGTAGCGTCATGACTACCGCGACAAAGGAAGTCACCACCTCCACCGCCGAAAAGCCCGAGCGCGTGACGCTGACCATCGGCGGTATGACGTGCGCTTCGTGCGTCCATCACGTTGGCAAGGCGCTCAACGGTGTCGAAGGCGTCGTGACCGCCAACGTCAACTTGGCCACCGAGCGCGCGACTGTCGAGGTTGAGCCTGGCGTCTCCACGGTAGACCTGCGCCTTGCTGTGGAGGACGCGGGCTACTCGGTCGTTGGGGCGGCGGATGATGAGGCCAACGAGCAGGCCACGCCGCGAGAGCTGGTTACGCTGAAGCGCAAGTTCGTTTTCAGCCTGGCCGTGGCGGCGGCAATCATGGTCGCCATGGCGGTGCCTTCATTCAAGACGGCCCTTCCGTTCAGACTCGATTTCCTTCTCCTGGCTATGGCTGCGCCTGTGCAGTTCTGGGCTGGCAGGCAGTTCTACGTGGCGGCGTGGGGCGCCCTCAAGCACGGCACCAGCAACATGAACACGCTCATTGCCGTGGGCACGTCCGTCGCGTTCGCCTACAGCGTCGCGGTGACGTTCTTCCGCGACACTTCGCTTTTCGCGGGCTACGAAGGCGGGACGTACTTCGACACCTCCACGGCCATTATCGGCCTGGTCCTGCTCGGCCGTTACCTGGAGGCCCGTGCCAAGAGACGCGCGGCCGGCGCGATCAAGGCGCTGATGGCGCTGCAGCCTCCTACGGCTCGCGTCGTGCGTGAGGACGGCGAGGTCGACGTGCTCATCGAGGACGTGGCCGTCGGCGACGTCGTGATGACCCGGCCGGGCGAGAATGTCGCCGTCGATGGCGACATTGTGGATGGCAGCTCGTGGGTCGACGAGTCGATGCTCACAGGGGAGTCGTCGCCGGTCGCGAAGTCGTCGGGTGACGACGTATTCGGGGGCACCGTCAACGGGAATGGCAGCTTCACTTTCCGCGCCACCAAGGTCGGGAAGGACACCGCGCTTCAGCAGGTCATACGGCTGGTCGAGCAGGCCCAGGGGTCAAGGGCGCCGATCCAGCGGCTGGCCGACGTCGTGGCCAGCTATTTCGTTCCAACCGTCATAGGTGTTGCGGCGGTCGTGTTCGTAATCTGGCTTGTCGCGGGCCCATCGCCGGCTTACGTCTACGCGATGCTGACGTCGGTGGCCGTGCTGATCATCGCCTGTCCGTGCGCAATGGGGCTGGCGACGCCGACCGCCATCATGGTCGGGACCGGCCGCGGCGCCGAGAACGGCATTCTTATCCGGAGCGCTGAGGCGCTGGAGCAAGCTCACCGCATCCAGACCGTTGTGCTGGACAAGACCGGGACGCTGACTGCGGGCTGGCCGGCCGTCACGGACGTTGTAGCCCCGGGGGGTTCCGAAAACGAGCTACTGCGTATCGCCGCCTCGGCGGAGCGGCCTTCCGAGCACCCTTTTGGCGAGGCTGTGGTGGCGTCCGCGCGAGAGAAGGGCCTGACCCTTGGCGAGGCCCGCGACTTCAATGCTGTCGCAGGTCACGGCATCGAGGCCACGGTCGACGGTTCCGACGTGGTCGTCGGAAACCTTGCCCTCATGCGGCAGAGGGGCGTTCACGTCAACGGACTGGAAGGAAGCGCGTCCGAACTGGCCGAGCGGGGCAGGACGACCGCGTTCGTGGCAGTGGACGGCGACGTGAAGGGGGTCATCGCGGTCTCCGACGCCATCAAACCTGGCGCGAAAGAGGCCGTCGGCGCCCTCCGGCGACAGGGGCTCGAGGTCGTCATGCTTACGGGCGACGACCGTCTGACCGCCCAGGCTGTTGCCGGCGAGCTCGGAATCGAGCAATTCGTCGCCAACGTGCTGCCAGGGGACAAGGCCGCCCAGGTGAAGGCCATTCAAGACGAAGGCCGGTCGGTCGCGATGGTTGGTGATGGGATAAACGACTCGCCGGCCCTCGCTCAGGCCGACGTCGGCATCGCCATGGGAACCGGGACCGACGTAGCGATGGAGGCCGCCGATGTGACGCTGGTCAAGGGCGACGTCCGCGGGGTATCGACCGCTATCGAGCTGAGCAAGGCCACGATGCGCACGATCAGGCAGAACCTGTTCTGGGCCTTCGCCTACAACGTCGCTTTGATCCCGATCGCGGCGGGAGTGCTCTATCCGCTGTTCTCCGGCGGAGGCGTACCGGAGTGGATGCGGCCGGTGTTTGGCGAGTTCGGGTTCCTGAACCCTATACTTGCCGCCGGGGCCATGGCATTCAGCTCGGTGACGGTGGTCAGCAACTCGTTGCGACTCAAAAGGTTCAGGGCCAGCTAGAACGTGAATCGTCTTAGGAGGGCACCAATGCGAATACCGCTGTTCGGCAAAAGCGGAGCGAAGGCGACTGACCCGGTGTGTCACATGGAAGTCGACATGGACAAGCCGTTGGGGGGCACGTTTGACCATGATGGAACGACATACTACTTCTGCGGCCCGGGCTGCCAGACTGCTTTCAAGAAGGAGCCCGAGGCGTACCTGTCCGGCGAGAAGCAAATGGACATGTAGAGCGAAAGCACGGCGGGTTTCCGCGGACCGGAGGCGACTACGTCCGGTGTGTTGACCCGCGCCTGCGCCTTTCGGGATAATACGTGGTGCCCATCTCTCGTTGGCCACAGGCCGGACACGGCCCGGACGAGCACGATGCCGAAGTGGCGGAATGGTAGACGCGGCGGTCTCAAAAACCGTTGGGAGTTAAATCCCGTGTCGGTTCGAATCCGACCTTCGGCACCACCCCACAATTCACCGTAGATAGGCCCCTGAGGACCCCGGGAACGCTACGGTATGTTGATCGCAGTCTCGCAGCTTGACGTTGCGGCGTCGAGTAAGACCTTCTAACAAACCCGTCTCGTACCGAACCCCCTTATCTCCGCAACGCGGGTCGGCAGATCCCATGGGCGTCCGGGGACATGTTCCGGAACGCTCCCGAGATGTGGACCGCCCGCCAGATGGTGGAGTCCGGAGAGCTAGGCGAGGTCGAGACCATCAACGTATACGGCGCGGGTGGAAAACAGATGTCCGGTCAGGGTTGTCAGCAGTTCGCCGAAGCGTTCATGTTCGCGGGCGACTCCGAAATCGCCTGGGTCGTTGGCGCGGTCGATGGCGAGCCTGGCGACAGCGAGCTGGGGACCATCGACGAGTGGAGCGACCATGACCAGGGTCTGGCGTTCGGCTTCGTGCAGTTCAAGAATGGGATCACAGTCCACCTCCACAAGTACGTCGGCACGAAAGAAGGCGTCGAGGTACTGGGCACGAAAGGGGCCCTGTTCATCAGCCAAAAACGCATTGGCAAAGTCTGGCACAAGGACGGCAGCGATCTGAAGCGTGTCGGCAGCCTGTTCCCGTTTCCGGACCCGGGTGACGCCGCCCTGAAACGGAATTACGACGACGAGGGCTGGGAAGTCCAGAGTACCCGCTTGATACAGAGCGTCAACGCTTTCATCGACTCCGTGGACAGCGGAGCTCCGGTGAAATGCAGCGGTGCCGACCTCCACAAGGCCCTGGAGCTGGCAATTTCCCTGAGGGAGTCGCACCGATGCGGCACTACCAGGGTAAGTCTTCCCTTGGAAGACTGGGAATTGAAGATCATCCACAGCGGAAGACGGCGCATCGGGAGGCGTGCGCTGACGGGCACTGAGGCGTTTATTGCGAGCGTCAAGGTCCTCAAGTGGGGGGAATGAGGACCCCGACCCGGGTCACGATTTGGAAATGGACTGACGCGGCTCAATTGGACGTAGGCGGGAGTGAGAAACGAGTTCTCGATTCGAAGGGGAAACACGAGCCTGTAACTGCTCACGTCATTTCGGAACAGTGATAGAAGGCCCTACGAGCACGTGCAGAGGACGTCCGCTTCATCACAAGCCTTACATTTCATCGTGTAACAATAATCTCATCCCTCGTGTAAATAATGAGGGCTCGGACCCCTGGGAAACCTCGGACCCAGGTATCAACTAGACTTGCAACAATTGTTCCGCGAGGTTTGATTGAGCTATAGACGCATTTTCGTGCGAGAGGGGACACAAAGTGAAGATCGCACTCGTCCAGCAGGAAACGTCGGAGGACCGGCAGACCAATCGTCGTAGAGGTCTCGAGGCGGTGGAAAGGGCGGCAAAGCAAGGGGCACAGATAGTCTGCTTTCCAGAACTCGGCCTCGAGCCGTTCTATCCGCAAGAGCGAGCCACCGAAGAAAAGCTGAGCTTGGCCGAAGAAATACCGGGACCGACCACAGAAGAGTTTGCTTGCCGGGCCGCGGACCTCGGCGTGGTCCTCGTGCTCAATCTCTTCGAGCGAGACGGTGATCGGACCTACAACGCGTCACCCGTGATTGATGCGGACGGAAGCCTGTTGGGGACGACACGAATGGTCCACATCACGGACTATCCGTTCTTCCATGAGCGCGGGTACTACACTCCCGGCGACCACGGAGCCCCGGTCTACGAGACGGCTTTCGGCAAGATCGGCGTGGCTATCTGCTATGACCGTCACTATCCTGAGTTCATACGCTCCCTGGCGAATAAGGGAGCAGAAGTCGTCATCATCCCTCAGGCTGGCGCGGTCGGGGAATGGCCTGACGGAATGTTCGAGGCGGAGATGCAGGTAGCTGCTTTCCAGAACGGTTTTTTCACTGCCCTGTGCAATCGTGTAGGCGCCGAACCGTATTTGACCTTCGCCGGCGGTTCTTTCGTCTGTGACCCAAGCGGAAAGGTCGTCGCCCGCGCTCGGGAAGCGGCCGAGGAGATTCTCCTCTGCGATCTTGACCTCGACCAGGTGGTGAGATCGCACGCACGTCGCCTGTTCCTATACGACCGACGCCCAGAGCTTTACCGTGATTGGCTCAGCTAGCGGTCCCGCGCGATTGGCGCCACTGGCCGACAGCAGGGAGCGCCGTGATAGAGGTGGACTTGGAGACCAAACCGCTGTTCATCACCGGACCATGCACTTCGGAAGATCTCGATCAACTCGTGGACGCCCTTCCGCCGAAGGAACTGTGCATCATGGCCCGGCTAGCCCATGAGTCTAGTCTGACAAGACTCCGACGGGAGTGAGCCATGTCTCGAGAGCTTCCCAGCCATGCCCATGTCGTGGTTATCGGCGCCGGGGTCGCGGGTTGCAGTGTCGCCTACCACCTGACCAAGATGGGGTGGTATGACGTGGTCCTGCTTGAACGGCAGACCTTGGCTAGTGGCACCTCCGGCTTCGCTGCGGGACTCGTCACCCAGCTTCGAGCCTCCCGAGCCCTGACCGAGATATCGCGGTACGCCGTTCAGCTCTACGCCGAAATGGAAAAGGGACCAGGGCAAAAACCGGGATTCAAGCAAACGGGCAATGTCAGCGTCGCCCGCGTGCCGGACCGGATGGCCGTGTACAGGCGCATCGTCTCCTTGGGACATGCATTCGGAGTCGAGCTTCAAGAGGTGAGCCCCGCTGAGATCGGCGAGGATGTTGCCTCTCCTGCACACCGACGATCTTAGCGGCGGGTATCACGTCGCCATGGACGGGCAGACCACACCCCCGACGCCACCGTGATGGCGCTGGCCACGAGAGCGATCGAGCAGGGCGCAATGCTGGGGGATACAAAGGTTCCTGAACTGGGTGCCTTTTTCGACGGCAAGGGACCCGAATACGAGGGGGCCAAGATACTCAACATGGAGTCCGGCAGCGGCCTGGCCGCCGCAGTCAATGAGATGCTGCTTCGCAGTGTGAACGGTACGCTGGACCTGACGCCGACTATACGAGTGTTCCCGGCGGTGGCGAACGACTGGGCCGATGTCCGGTTCTCCCGGCTGCGGTCACAGGGTGCTTTCCTGGTGACGTTGGAGATGCGGCGTGGGCGTATTTGCTACGTTTTGCTGGAGAGTGAGGCCGGCGTGGAATGCCGGCTCGCCGACCTGTGGCCGGGCGAGCTCGTGGTTGTGCGCCGCATCGACGGGGAATCGGTGCCTCACACCACCGAGTCGGGCAATATCATCTTCCAGACCGAAGCTGGCAAAGCATATGCTGTCCATCCCGAGGACGCAGACCCGAGCACCCTGGACCTTGTGTACCTTGCCGGAGACGGCGACCAGGGCTATCGGCTTGGGATTGGGGGATCGTTGCGCCGGCAGTTAACCCCTTGACCTGGAGAAACGGTCCTATACGATCGATCCACATGATCACCGGCGATCCGCCGAACTACAAGGCACTGCACCGGTTATTCCTGGGATTTCGGCGACGGAATCAACGTCGAGGTAAATTCACCGCCCAGACTTTCGGCGGGCGGTTGTGGACGGCGACACGCGTGGTCGTAGAGTAAGACCTTCCAACAAACCCCGGTTTGTTCCGAATCCCCTTCTATCCGCTAGCTGACGTTCATGTGTGGGTTGCGGGCCGCGAACTCCCTGACCACCATCTCTTTGTCAGACTCTTCAGTCCACGGAGTCGGAAGCTGGTGAGAGCCGAACAGGTCGATCATGTACTTGTCGGGTTGGCCGCCGTCGAAATGGGTCGCGTGCCATACACCGTCGACCAGTTCCATGTGGGTCTCGCCTTCCGGCATCTCTCGTACCCAGCCGTAGCTGACGAAGCCGGTCTTCAGTGCCCGCTTTACCGGCGACTCCATCGCCAGTTCGGCGCCGCACGACATGCAGAATTTGGCTTCGACGGGGTTGCTGGCTTGGCAATTCGAGCAGTTCATCGTGTCCCTCCTTTGCCTCGCGCCGTATTCTATCCGATGTCGGGATAATGAAGCGATAGTCCGGTGGCGTCCACCTCGTAACGTGACAGGTGCCATCTGCCCAGATTCGTGCTAAGCAGGAGGTCCCGGCCCCTTCCGCAGAAGGCGATGTTCGTCGGCGCCGCTATAAGCGTGCCCTCGAAATCCTCCGCCAGAACGTCGAGCTCGCCCGAGGGCGTCAGACGGTAGATTCGGTCGGGCCGGTACATCGACGAATAAAGGTTCCCTTCGGTATCGAACGCGACACCGTCGGGCACCGTCATTGGTAGCTCGACGACGGTCTCGGCCTCACCTGCGCTGCCGTCGGCCTCGATCTTGATCCGCGCCACTCGGGGCGGCCCGAGGCTCATTGCGACATACAGGTAATCGCCGGTCGGCCCGAGGCACAGCCCGTTGGGGAACTCCTTCAGGCTTCGGTCCCAGACTTCCCCGGCGCCTCCAGGCGCGATCTTGAAGATCCTTCCGTTGTCGCCCTTCCAGTCGCCCGAGTCGCACACGTACAGGTTGCCCTGAGCGTCGAAAGCCGGATAGTTCGGCATCTTGAAGGGCTCCCCGGGGGCGCCGGTCGAATAGGTCGACACTGCACCTCCGGGCGAAATCTTCTGAATGCAGCTATTGCCGGCGTCGCATGCATAGATGTTGTTGGAGGAGTCGAGGGCCATGCCGAGAACAAACCCGCCCGTGTCCGCGAATTGGGTCGACTCGGGCTTCTCGATGTCGACACGGTATACTTGCCCGACCTCGCCTCCGGCGTAGACGTAGCCGTCCAGCCCCCATGCGATGCCCTCGGGATGGTCCAGCCCTTCGACGAACACTGAGACCTGTGTGTCGTTGTCTAGGATTGGCATAGGCTTAGACGTCCTCCATCATGAAGCCGTTGTTGAGGAAAGCGCCGTCGACCGGAATTGCGACGCCGTTGATATGGGTAGCTTTTTCGCTGCACAGGAAGACCACGAGGTCCGAGACCTCCTCGGGGCGCGCTTCGCGTCCCGCCGGCATACGTTTGAGGCGTTGCGCCTGAAGCTCGGGTTCGCGTTCGTACACCATCTTCGTCATTGGAGTCATCACCATCCCCGGGCAGACGGCGTTGACGTTGATGTTGTACCGCGACCATTCCAGGGAGAGGACCCCTGCGAGGCCGATGAGTCCCGCCTTTGCGGGTGTGTAGGCGCCTCGCTCGGGTACCGGCGCGGTTGCCGCGACTGACGACATGAACACGACCCTGCCCCCGTCGCCCTGTTTGACCATCTGCTTGCCCACGGCTTTGCAGAAGAGGAACGCGCCCGTGAGATGTGTGTTGAGTACCAGGTCCCACTGCTCGGCCGCCAGATCGAGGACGGGCGCCTTGACGTTGTTGCCGGCACAGTGGACCAGAAAATTGACTCGTCCGAACTCCGCCACCGCTCGTTCGACAGCGGCGTTTACGGAGGACTCGGACGTCACTTCCGTCTCGACCGCCAGGGCGTTACCGCCCCGCGAGACGATCTCGGCGGCGACTTGCTCCGCGCGGTCGCCGTTCATGTCGACCACCACGCTTGCGGCGCCTTCTCGTTCAAAAGCGCGGCAGACAGCGGAGCCGATGCCCCCCGCGCCGCCGGTGACGATGGCCACTTTGCCCTTCACAGTACCCTCACCAACCGATCGAGTTCGATGTTCGCAACAGTTCCGAAAACGGGCCGAGTATATTACCGGCGTCGGAGACAGTCAACGGCAAAACGACCGGGTCACAAGGGGGCATCGACGCGGTGCCTGGAGCCACGGCAGGTGATATCATGGTGCTTGATTTCGCACGATGACCACGACAAACGAGAGCAATCAGGCGGCGTGCCCGAACTGCGGCGAACCTATGCGCAGGGAGAAGGACGGCGTGCGTCTTCCTCCCATGCCGGGCGTCTTCTGGTTCTGTAGAAACGTCGATTGCGAGGACGGCAAACGCAACCGAGTCTTCAGCGGCGGCTGAATCTTCGGATCATACCCCACCAAGAAAGCTCACGGAGGTTTAGACCATGAAGATGTTCATAGGCGGCCAGTGGGAGGACAGGGACGACAGAATCCCGGTCGTGAACCCGTATGACAACTCGGCCTTCGATACCGTGCCCCGCGCGAGTGTCGAGGACGTCGACAAGGCGATTGCCAGCGCCGTTCGCGGCGCTGAAGTCATGAAGGCGATGCCAGCCCATCAGCGCTTCAAGGTCCTCAGGAAAGCGGCCGATATGCTGGAGGAGCGCACCGAGGACTTCGCCCGCACGATCACGATGGAAGAGGGCAAGGTCATCGGCGAGGCTCGGGTCGAAGTCGCCCGAGCGGTCCAGACGATTAGCCTGTCGGGGGAGGAGGCGAAGCGTCTCTATGGTGAGACGATCCCTCTCGACGGCGCACCGCACTGGACGGGCCAGCTGGGCTTCACGATCCGTGTTCCCTGCGGGGTCGTCGCCGCTATCAGTCCCTTCAATTTCCCGCTCATGCTTGTCACCCACAAGGTGGGGCCGGCGTTAGCGGCGGGAAACTCGGTTGTTCTCAAGCCCGCGACGGACACCCCTCTCGCGGCGCTCAAGCTGACCGAATTGCTGCTGGAGGCGGGCGTGCCCGACGAAGCTATCCAGTGCATCACCGGTTCAGGCGGAGTCATAGGCGACGCTCTGGTCGCCGACTCCCGCGTCCGCAAGATCACCTTCACCGGCAGCAGAGACGTGGGCGAGCACATTTGCAAGACCGCGGGCCTCAAAAAGATCACGATGGAGTTGGGCTCCAACTCGCCGCTGATCGTGATGCCCGACGCCGACATACAGAAGGTCGTCGGCGCGACGGTCGCTACAGGGTTCTCCAACGCCGGTCAGGTGTGCATATCGGCCCAGCGGATCATCGCGGACCGGAGTATATACGGTGACTACCTAGACGCGCTCAAGGTAGGGGTCGAGGGAATCACCACCGGCAACCCTCTCGAAGAGGGCGTCAAGATGGGCCCGATGATCCGGGCCGAGGACGCCGTGCGGGTGAACGAATGGATCAAAGAAGCCGTCGGCTCCGGGGCAAGGACGCTGGTAGGCGGAGAATACTCCGGGGCAATGCATCAGCCGACCGTGGTCGCTGACGTCAAGCCTGAGATGCGGGTCTCTTGCGACGAGCTATTCGGACCGGCTGTGGCCGTCACGCCGGTCTCGGACATTGAGGAAGCCATCGCATTGGCCAACGACACCAACTACGGGCTGAGCGCCGCTATCTTTACGCAGAACATCGACTGGGCAATGAAGTTCGCCCGCGAGGTCGACTCCGGCAATCTTCAGATCAACGCTGGCCCCCAGTGGCGCGCCGACCTGATGCCTTACGGCGGCTTGAAAGACAGCGGCATGGGCAAAGAGGGTCCGAAGTACGCGGTCCAGGAGATGACCGAGCTGAAGATGGTCATCTACCACCCGTAAGCGCCGCTATTCGACGAGCTTCTTAGCAGAGGGCGCCCGATCGGGTGTCCTCGGTCATTCACACGATCCGGCCAATCGCTCAGGCAGTCCCGAAAAAAGCACTGCGTCGCCGATCTCAATGCCGTGATTCCGGGCGTCACCGGCTTTAATCTCGAAGTTGTAGGCGGCCGGCGCCTGGGCCGAATAGCTCGGAATAGACGACGCTCCGGCCTCCGGGACGGGCACGTCGCGGGTGATGTCCGCCACGAGGCACTCGCCCGATATCCAGATGAAATCCAGTGGGAACCTCATTCCCTTCATCCAGAACGAGGATGCCGAGCCGGATTCGAACACGAAGAGCATTCCTGTATTGGGAGTCAGGTTGTCTCTCCCCGAAAGGCCGACTGTGCGCTGCGCCAGAGTGACGGCCAGCTCGGCCCCGAATACAGCGCCGCCTATCCGCACCGCGGCGGTCAGGGGTCTGGGGTTAGGGGTTGCGGTCGGGGCCGCGGGTGACGCAGGCGTGCCGACTACGGTGTTCGCCACGCGGGGCTGGGTTTGAGGCGCCGTCCCGTCTGCCGGCGCGGGTGAGCTGCATGCGATGAGGGCTCCCCAAATCGCCGCTACGACGGTCAACCACTCTATGGATTGCTGCAGCACTGTCTCACAGAAGCTTTACGACGGTCGCGCCAGTGCCGCCTCGTTCGCGTTCCTCGGTGGCATATGACTTGACCAGCGTATGACTGTCGAGTAACTCTCCCACCGCGTGCCGGAGAACGCCTGTGCCCTTTCCATGGATAATGCGGACCGAGCTCAGCCCGTCTCTGAGCGCCTGGTCCAGGAACTCCTCGACCTTGATCATCGCGTCTTCGGCGCGCATTCCTCGGATGTGCAGCTCGGCAGCAGGTAGAATCGGACCTAGCTTGTAGCTCACGTCCCTATCGGCGCTCAACTGCGGCTTTTCGTCCTCTTCTTCCTCCGGAGCCCGGGTCAGGCGTTGGATGTCGAGACGGAAGCGAACGCTGCCGATTGCAACGTCGACTTCGTCCCCCTCTTCCGGGATGGCGAGTACCTTGCCGCGAGCGTTGAGACCGCCGACCATTACTATGTCTCCGACCTCGATTCTTTCATCGTGCGGTCTTGGGGGAGGAGGTAGCAGGACCCGCTGTTCGGCGGCTTCGATCTGTGCTTTGGCTGCGACGATCTCCGAGCCGGCTTCTTCCACCAGTTCGGGCGACACATGCCAGGAGAGGGACGATTCGGCGCGGCGCAGCCGGCGTCTTGCGTTCTCGTACTCGGCCTCGAGTTCGCCGCGAATCTGATGCAGTATCTCAGCCCGGCGAGCCGCCAGCTCTTCGCGCTCGGCTTCGGCTTCGCGTCTCGCCGCGTCGGCCTGGCGCTCAGCGGTCTCCGCTTCCTCGATCTTCTGTTTTAGCCGGTCGCGCTCGTTCTGCAACTCGCCCAGCCAGTCCTCGAACCGGCGATAGTTTGGCTCGAGGAGCGATTGGGCCTCGGCCATGATCTCTTCGGGTACCCCCAGTTGGGCAGCCACCGACATCGCGTAGCTCCGACCCGGCACGCCAAGAGTCAGGTGGTAGGTGGGCTGAAGGGTATCGGTGTCAAGGTCGACGCTGGCGTTCGTCATTCCTTCTGTAGCTTCCGCAAACGCGGCGACGGTCCGATGGTGGGTCGTGGCAATCGTCGTGACTCCGTGCGACGCGAGGTGGCCGAGGATAGCCTTCGCGAGAGCCGAGCCCTCTTCGGGATCGGTGCTGGTCCCTAGCTCATCCAGCAGTACCAGGGAGTCGGCGGTTGCGTGGTTCAAGATGTCGATGACGTTGCGTATGTGCGAACCGAAGGTCGACACGGAGCCCTGAATACTCTGCTGGTCGCCTACGTCGGCGTATATCCCGTCGAACACGGGGAGCACTGTGCCGTCGCGCGCGGGAATCCGGAGGCCGGACTGATGCATCAAGGCCAGCAGGCCGACCGTCTTCATGCCGACCGTCTTGCCGCCTGTGTTGGGTCCGGTGATGACCAGGACAGGCTGCTCTCGATCGATCTGCGCCGTGATTGGTACGGCGTCGGCGCCTAGCAGAGGGTGTCTGGCCTCGTTCAGCCGAATGAGTGGCCTGGCCGCTTCTTCTTGAGTCGCCGGGACCCCGCCTAGCTGGGAGCTGTATCGCGCCCGGGCGAGGATGAAGTCCAACCGCGCGGTCATCTCGTTGCCGCGCCGTATGTCCTCGGCGACCGCCCCGACGATCCCAGACATCTCCAGCAGGACCCTCCTCACCATCCACTCCTCTTCCAGCGCCAGCTCTCTCCAGGTGTTGCAAAGATCAACGGTCGCGAACGGCTCCACGAACAGGGTCGCACCTGTGTTCGACGCGTCGTGGACGATGCCGGCGATGCGATGGCGATGGTCGGTCTTGACCTGCACGACGAGCCGCTCGCCTCGGACGGAGATCACCTGGTCTTGCAGGGCCTCCTGTCCGATAGGCGATTGCATGACCTTCTCCAACGCGTCGGTGATGTCCTGGTATGCATCGCGTACACGGGCACGTAGGTCCGAGAGTCCCGGCGCCGCGGCGTCCAGGACTTCCCCCCGGCTGCCGATGCTCGACCTGATCCGTCCCTGGACCTCGCGAAGGTCACCGATGCTCGCGGTGATGCCGGCGAGCGTCGGGACACTGTCCCTCACCGTCGAGAACGCGGAACGGGCACGACGTTGAACGTCGAGGGACGCGTCCACGGCGAGGAGTTCCATTCCGGTGAGGAGGCCGCCGATGGAGGCTCGGTCTACCGAGGTGGACGTATCTTCCGAGGCGTGAAGGTCGACGTCGCCGACCTCGCTCAGCAGGAAGACTCCCTCCGCGGTCTCCCGTTGCAGGTCGTCGACCTCGTCGGCATCGAAAGACGGCTCGATATCCAGAGCTAGCTGCCGGGCGG
>CAUZJF010000009.1:0-19954 GCA_963579975.1 Dehalococcoidia bacterium | reverse complement strand
TCGTTCCCTGCCTGAAAGGCGCTGAGCTGGAGCGTAAGGTAAACGGCATGTTCTCGTTTACGACCGACGGTATGCCTCTCCTGGGCGAGTCGGCGGAGGTCCGGGGCTTCTGGTCGGCGCAGGCAGGATGGATAACCCACGCTGGCGGCGTCGGTAAGGTCGTCGCCGAGTGGATGGTCAACGGCACGCCCAGCATCGACATGCGCGAGTGCGACATCAAGCGATTCCACCCACATGCCCACACAAGCTCCTATGTCAGAAAACGCTCGGCTCAGCAGTACCGGGAGGTATACGACATAGTCCACCCTCGACAGCAGATGGAAGAACCTCGTGGTCTGCGGGTCAGCCCCTTCTACGGGCGGGAGCAGGAGCTCGGCGCGTTTTTCTTCGAAGCCGGTGGATGGGAGCGGCCTCAGTGGTACGAGGCCAACGCCCACCTTCTGGCCGACCAGGACTGGCCCGACCGGAAGGGATTCAACGCCCACTTCTGGTCGCCGATAATCGGCGCCGAGCACCGAGCGGCCCGAGAGCGCGTTGTGATCTTCGATTCGACCCCGTTCACCAAGCTCGAAGCCAGGGGGCCTGGGGCGCTCTCGTTCATGCAGTACATCACGGGCAACCAGATGGACAAGCTGCCGGGCTCGGTCACGTACACGCCCATGCTCACCGAATCGGGTGGGATCAAGTGCGACCTCACGGTCGTGCGGACGGCCGAGGAAAGCTTCCTGATCGTCACAGGAGGCGGACTTGGCATGCACGACCAGGCATGGGTCCGCAGCCATCTGCCCTCGGATGGGTCTACCCGGGTGACCGACGTGACCGGCGCTCTCAGCTGCATATCAGTCTGGGGACCAAGGGCTCGCAAGCTTGTGCAGCAGGTCAGCGAGGACGACTTCTCCAACGGTGGCTTTCCATACCTGGCAGCGATTCGCGTCGCCATCGGAGACGTTCCGTTACTGGCGGTGCGCATCTCCTACGTTGGAGAGCTTGGCTGGGAGCTCTATGTGCCTTCGGAGAACGCTCTCAGAGTGTGGGATGCCCTATGGGAGACCGGCCAGCCCCTCGGTCTCATCGCGATGGGCCTCGGCGCACTGGACTCCTTAAGGTTGGAGAAGGGCTACAGGCTGTGGGGCGCCGAGATTCACACCGAGTACAATCCCTACGAGGCGGGTATGGGCTTCGCCGTGAAGCGAAACAAAGGCGACTTCCTGGGCCGTGACGCGCTTGTGGAGGTGACGAAGCAGGGAGTCTCACGGAAGCTCTGCTGCTTGACCCTGGAGGACTCCGGTCTGGTTGTCATGGGCGGCGAGCCGCTGCTGATTGGCGACCGGGTCGTCGGCTACGTGACCAGCGCCGACTATGGCTACTCCGTCCAGAAGAGTATCGTGTACGGGTACCTTCCGACGGACTACGCAAACGAAGGGACAACTGTGGACGTGCTCTACTACGGTGAGCGTTACCACGCCACCGTCGTCCGGGAGCCTCTTTACGATCCGGCAGGCGAGAAGCTGAAGTCCTAGCTCGGTTGACTGCAGAGGGGTGCGATAGTATGAAGTGGAGCTCTGCGGTTTCGGACAACCCGTTTCTCAGCGAAGCCGCGCGCGAGTGCGCAGCCGCTTTGGGCGCCGAACTAGGAGACCTTTCCCCCGACCTCACGGTCGTGTTCGTTTCCGCGGACCACGCGTCCGAGTACGCGAAAGTCCCTGAGCTCTTGCGGGAACATTGCGGCGACGGCCTCCTGGTCGGCTGCTCCAGCGGGGGGGTCATCGGCGCGGGTAGGGAGGTCGAGAACCGGCCGGGGTTCGCTATCGCGTCGGCGAATCTCCCTGACGTCGAGCTCGTTCCTTTTCATATCAACTCAGATGACGTGCCCGACGCCGACGCTCCACCCGATAGCTGGGAGGCCCTGGTCGGGGCCGATCCGTCTGAGGACCCGCAGTTTCTCTTGTTGGCCGACCCGTTCAGCTCCCGCGCCGACGACCTCGTCGTCGGCCTCGACTACGCCTTCCCGCGCAGCGTAAAGATCGGAGGGATCGCCAGTGGCGGTGGCCAGCCCGGCAGTAATGCTTTTTTCCTTGGGCACGAGCTCTTTGACGGCGGCGTAGTTGGCGTCGCCATGTCCGGCGCGCTTACGGTCGATACCGTCGTAGCCCAGGGCTGTCGTCCGGTGGGCTGGCCGCTACAGGTTACGTCGTGCACCAAAAACATCCTTGAGGAGGTCGACGGCTCCGCGCCGTTCGAGGTGCTTCGCCAGATCTACGCGAAATCGAGCGAGCGCGACCAGCAGCTATTCCGCCACTCCATGTTTATCGGCGTCGCGATGGACGAGTTCAACGACTCGCCTCAGCTCGGCGACTTCAAGATCCGGAACATCGTCGGAGTAAACGAAAAAACTGGAATCGTGGTTGTTGACGAGGCGCTACGGGAGGGGCAGACGGTGCAGTTCCATCTCCGGGACAAGGAGACTGCCTCTCAAGACCTCAATTCTCTTTTGACCCGGTACTCCGGCGAGAACAAGGTCGAGGACGGCAGCGGCGCCCTCCTGTTCTCGTGTCTCGGCCGCGGGTCCGGCCTATACGGACGGCCCGACCACGACACTGACATGTTCCGAGACGTAGTGAGGCCGTTGCCCCTGACCGGCTTCTTCTGCAACGGCGAGATCGGCCCGGTCGGGGATACGACGTTCCTCCACGGCTACACGAGCTCGTTCGGTATCTTTCGCCCAGAGGAAGAATAGGGTCTGGGGTTAGGGGTTAGGGGTTAGGGTGTGGAGAAGGGGGTTCTTTCCTCCGCATCCGCATCCGCATCCATATCCAACATCCGGGCGGCGTTTCGCCCGACGATCGCATCCCTGTCGTCCTGCGGCAGCGACGACTCCGCGATCTGGGCCAGCAGCCGCTTGCTCCGCATCAGGGGGTAGTCGCTTCCCAGCAATATTCGCTCGGGGCCGACTACGGCCGCAACCGTCTCGAACACCTGAGGCGTGTACAGTAACGGCGACGCGGCGGTATCGAAGTACACGTTTGCCAGCGCCTCAGACACCTCGGGCATCAGGGCGTAGAATGGCAGACCGCCTCCCCAGTGGGCGCACACCAGGACTATGTCAGGGAAGCTCTTGATGAAGCCCCACAGCGTCTCCGGCCGCGTCTTGCCCTTACCTGCGTACGAATGGCCGACAGGCTCCGAGGAGTGGGTCGTGACGATCAGCCGGTGCTGCCTCACGACCTCCATCAGCGGCGTCATCGTGCTTTCGTCGGCCAGATCGAACGCCTGAGAGTCGGGGTGCAACTCGCCGATGCCTCGTAGGCCGGCCGAAGCGCACCGGTTGGCTTCACTGACAGCGTCCTCGCCCCACGCCGGGTTGACCCCGGCGAATCCTACCAGGCGGTCGGGATACCTCTGCGTAGACTCGACAAGGTAGTCGTTGCACTCGCGAGCAAGAGCGTAGTCGGTCCACCCGATCCCCATGACGACGGACAGGTCTACGCCGTCCTGGTCCATCGCCTCGAGGATTTCCTCGGCGGTGGCCATCCTGGCCTTCGGGTCGGCGAACAGCTCGGCGAACGTGGCATCCCGTCCGAGGTATTGCTCGCGCTTGTCGCGCAGCCACGGGGGAAAGATGTGTGTGTGGAAGTCTGTTATCATGTCTAAGGTTCACCGCCGAGAACGCGGAGGCCGCGGAAATCGAAGGCACACCTCTTGCGTTCTCAGCGCGATTTGCTGTCCAAAGGCGCTATGCTTCGCCGAATAGTCTCGCGAGATTGCCTCCGCAGATCTTCGCCATGTCTTCCGGTGGGATGAAGTCGCAGTACTGCCTCAAGTAGTCGAGGGACTGCCGATAGGTGCAGTGCCTCTCGACGTTGGGCATGTCAGAGCCCCACATCAGCCTATCAGCCCCCATTCGCTCGTAATACTCTCGTATCACCGGCCTAGCCTCTTTGTAGGGGTAGTCCCAGACGCCGCCCTGGAAGATCGGGAAAAGTAGCTCCGCTGAGACGTTGGGAGACTCCAGTGGCCTCCAGGCCTCTTCGGGGATACGCACCTGGCCATCCTCCATGAACCTGGAAAGGAGGAGGCCGTGTGTCAGAACGACCGGGACATCCGGGTAGCGCCGGAGCCAGCGGCCAAAAGCCGCCAACTCGGCTAGGTACGGCTCAACGCCCGGAAACGCCGACGTGACGAACCAGAACACAGGGATGCCCAGGTCTTTGACACGGTCCCAGAACGGATGGAACACCGGGTCGTCGAGCACCTCGGTACGCCTGTGCTGGCGCGGGCCGCTCGACTGGAACCATAGGGCGTGCAGCCCGAGGTCGCGGATAGCCCGCTCGAGCTCCCGGATCTGGACAGGGTCGTCGGCGCGCCATTCGTCCACCATCGCTAGGGCCCAGAACCTGTGGGGGTACCGGTGAACGGCATCCGCAAGGTAGCCGTTCAGCCGGCCGTAGACGTGGCCTGTCTGAAGCATCGCCCTGTCTACGCCCGCATAGTCCATCTGGGCGAGCATCAGCTCCGGAGGGGCTTCGAGCTCGGCGAGCGCGGGCGGTAGGTACTGCTTCGTGAAGTCGTCCCCGTCGACCGTCCAGGTAAACTTGCCGTAATCGCCGCCGCGCATGTTTACGTTGGTCAGCCCCTTGATCGACGGTTCCTCGGGCATGACCAGCATCTGCTCGTCGATCGCAACGTTGTCGGTCACCCGCCGGGCAGGCTGATGGTGGAACATCAACGTGAGCTGAGCATAGTGCATGTGCTCGGCCACAGAGCTGTGGCCCGACGGTCCGCCCATTGGTGGGAACGCGTGGGCGTGTGAATCAGCGATCATGGCTCACCAGGTTGCCAGCTTCCATCTCGACCTTCGATTCTTCGAATCGCGATGCGCCCGCCCTGGATCCTTCGGGAAACGCTGCGTTTCAGCTTGTAGAAGATGTAGCCGACTTCTCGATCTACAGTCTCTGCCACACTCTGGCGCTCCGCCTCGGACTCGACGAGACTCTATGCTCGTTCAGATGCACTGTCAACCGGAAACGACCTCTCGGATGGGTCATCGAGGATGGGTCGAACCGGGCGCCGGATCGCGGGTTTTCACTGTTGACACGCGTCTTGAGGGCTCCTGTATAGTGTCCAGGCTTATTGGACAGGGCACTTTTGCGTGCCCGATTCGATGCTCTAACGCGTTAAGGAGAAGTATGGCGAAGATAAAGCACATCGCGATCGCGACGCAGGACCCGGACGCTACGGTGGCATTCTACAAAGACGTATTCGAGCTCGAGATGGTGGGCAAGATTGATGGTGAGAACGCCGAGGGATACTACCTCAGCGACGGCAACATAAATCTGGCCATACTGAGGTTCAAGAACGAGGCTGTCACGGGGGCTTTCGGGCTGTCGTACAGCGGAATACACCACATCGGGTTCCAGGTGGACGACATGTCTGCCACCGATGCCAAACTCCAGAACGCCGAATCGTTCCCGATGAACGGCGTCAACACGGCCCTTAAGGCGGGCATGGGCGGCAACGGCCATGCCCGCAACGTCGAGATGAAGTACGGTGGTCCAGACGGGGTGATGATCGACATCTCGCAGGGGGGATGGGTCGGCACGGGGGCTGCGTAACCGGGCGGCCCAATGTGCAGCAATCGCGCCACCAGGGGCGGGTCTCCGGCCCGCCCCTGGTGTTTCTAGGCCGCCTGTCGGTGGAACAGGTTCAACGCCGATCCCGCCTTGAACCACTCGATCTGGGACGCGCCGAAGGAGTGGTTCAGCGAGAGCGTATCGGTCGTCCCATCGGCGTGCCGGACCGTGCAGGCCACCTGCTGGCCCGGCGCCAGTGACTGGAGTCCAGTGAGGCTAATACGGTCGTCTTCGCGAATACGGTCGTAGTCGGCGGGGTCGTCGAACGTCAGGGGCAGCAGTCCTTGCTTTTTGAGATTCGACTCGTGGATTCGCGCGAAGCTCCGAGCGATTACCGCCGCTCCTCCGAGCAGCCTCGGCGATAGCGCAGCGTGCTCCCGGCTGCTGCCCTCGCCGTAGTTGCTGTCCCCTATCACGACCCATGGAAGGCCGTTGGACTTGTAGTGACCTGCGATCTTCGAGATCGCCTGACCGGTCTCCCCGGTCAGCATGTTGCGCCCTTTGCCAGGCTCGCCGGTAAAGGCGTTGACCGCGCCCATGAACATGTTCTCGCTGAACTTGCTCAGGTGGCCTCGGTACCGGAGCCAGGGGCCTGCCGGAGAGATATGGTCGGTGGTGCACTTTCCCTTAGCTTTGATCAAGACCGGCGCTTCGAGGAAGTCTCCGCCGTCCCATTCGGGCCACGGCTCGAGCTTTTCCAGACGGTCGCTACCGGGATCGATGACGATCTCAATGCCGCTGCCGTCTACTGGCGGCTTCACATAGGAGGACTTGCCACGGTCGAACCCCTTCGCAGGTACCTCAGGGGCACTCGCCGGCGGCTCAAGCTTGAATTGGCTACCCTCTACGCTATCCAAGCTGTCCGTCAAGGGGTTGAACGAGAGCCTGCCGGCAAGCGCGAAGGCGACTACGACCTCCGGGCTGGCGATGAAGTTCATCGTCTCGGACCGGCCATCGTTCCGCCGTGGGAAGTTGCGGTTGTATGACGTGATGATCGTGTTAGGGACCCCATCCAGCAGTTTCTCGCGTTTCCACTGGCCTATGCATGGGCCGCAGGCGTTGGCCAGAACGACGGCGTCGATGGCCTCCAGCGAATCGAGCTGGCCGTCGCGCCTGATCGTGGCGCGAACTTGCTCGGAACCTGGTGTGACCATCAGTGGAGTGGCTGCTCGCACGCCGTGAGCCCGCGCTTGCTCGGCAACGTCTGCGGCGCGGCTCATGTCCTCATACGAGGAGTTCGTGCAGCTTCCAATGAGGGATGTGCCGATCTCGTCGACGAATCCGTTGGCGGCGTCGCGCACCTCTTCCGCCAGCGCCGATATCGGGCGCGCTCTGTCGGGAGAGTGCGGCCCGACGACGTGGGGCTCCAGCTTGCTGAGGTCGATCTCGACGACCCTATCGTAATAGATGGTAGGGTCGGCTTCGGCATCTACGTCTAGCCGAAGCAGGTCGGCGTTTTCGCGGGCGAGGTCCGCCAGCTCGCCTCGGTTTGTCGCGTTGAGGTATGTAGCCATGCGTTCGTCGAAGGCGAAGATCGACGTCGTCGCACCGAGCTCGGCTCCCATGTTCGTGATGGTTGCTTTCCCTGTGCAGCTTATCGACTTCGCGCCGGGGCCGAAGTACTCGATGATCGCGTTAGTGCCCCCGGCTACGGTAAGCTGCCCCGCCAGGTACAAAATGACGTCCTTGGGGGCCGTCCAGCCGTTCAACTCGCCTGTGAGGTGCACTCCGATGTGCTTCGGGTACAGCACCTCCCACGGAAGGCCGGCCATCACCTCGACGGCATCGGCGCCCCCGACGCCTATGGCGCACGCCCCGAGCCCGCCGGCGTTGGGCGTATGCGAATCTGTGCCTATGATCAAAGCGCCGGGGTAGGCGTAGTTCTCCAGGACCACCTGATGGATGATTCCGGAGCCCGGTCCCCAGAATCCCGCGCCGTACTTAGCGGCTGCCGATTGAAGAAAACTGTAGACCTCCTGGTTCTCTTCGAGCGACTGCACCAGATCGATGTCGCCCTCTACCCTGGCTTGGATAAGGTGGTCGCAGTGGACGGTCGTGGGGACCGCCGTCCTGGTGCGGAGGGTCTGCATGAAGTTGAGCATCACCGTCTGCCCCAGCACATCCTGAAGTGCGACGCGGTCGGGTCGGAGCATCAACAGGCTCTTGCCCGGCGCCATCTCTTGGTCCTCCGGATCGTCCAGGTGTCCCAGCACGATCTTGTCGGCGAGAGTGAGGGGTCGGTCCAGCTTCCTGCGGACGGCTTCGATGTTCTTCCGCATAGTGGCGTAGGTCTTCGCGACCATCTCTGGCGTGGATTCCACGGCGGCCATTAGGTCATCCTCCAAACACGTGTAGTGGGTAAACGTCAACGGCCCGGGGAATACAAGTAAGCCCCGGGCCGCCCGTTCTACTTTTGCTGCGAGGCCGCGCTACCTGGCGGCGTGCCGATTTCTTCGATAGATCGCTAGCGCGACTGTCCAAAGTACTCGTAGTTGAGATCTATGTAGCTTTCCCATTGCTCGGGTGTGTCTTCCTCGGCGAAGATGGCCACCACGGGGCAGACCGGCTCGCACGCCGCGCAGTCGATGCACTCCTCCGGATTGATGTAGTACATGTTGTCTTCATCTTTGGTGTAGATGCAGTCGACCGGACAAACGTCTACGCACGCGGCGTCCTTAACGTCGATGCATGGCTCTGCGATGATGTACGTCATTGCGGTTTGGACCCTCCTGGGGGGCACGACAATCTCAGGTCGGAGCCAATTATAAGTCGGGCTGCGTCGGCGATTCAAGCGTTTTGAGTGTAGGCCCCATCGCGAAAACACGATTCCGCTGGGGAGAGCAACGCGCTTGACATCGCAATGGCGCCGCGCTAACTTGCGTTTAGCGAGGTGATACGTGGCCAATTCACCGACATTCTCGGTCTCTGAAATGGACCAGATCGACGCCGATTTCCGTGGTGAGGTCGGATTCTACGTCGAGGACATCGTCACCGGCGTTTCCAACGCGCACAAGGCTGACGTGCGCTTCCCTACCGCCAGTGCCTGCAAGATCTCGGTGATGGTAGAGCTCTTCAAGCAGGCCCACGAAGGGGCGCTCGCCCTGAACGACAGACGACGTCTCGACGACAACATCTCGACTCACGGCTCCGGCGTATTGAGTATCTTGCGAGACTCGCCCGAGCTCACGCTTCTCGACTACTGCCGGCTCATGATCACGGTGAGCGACAACATCGCCACCGACCAGCTGATGGGGATCGTGGGCAACACGAACATCAACGCCACCCTCGATGCCCTTGGCTACTCCAACACGCGGACGCCGGTTACCATGGGGCGTTACCACTACCGGATGGTCGGACTCGACGATGTGCCGACCAACTCCGCCAACGACAAGCAGTACACCGAGCGCGCGAAGGACCCCGGCATCGACTACGGCAGAGTCTCCTTCACGGGCTCGTTGGAGAACAACGTCGCGACGCCTCGCGAGATGGCTTCTCTCGTGAAACGGCTTCACGCCGGAGAGATCGTCAGCGGCGACGCGTCCGCGCAAATGATCGAGATATTGAAGGTGGCCCGCGAGCTGCGCATGATCAGAAAATACCTGTCGCCGGATGTCGAAGTGGCGCAGAAGAGCGGGTCCAGCGGCCGCATCAAGGCGAACGTGGGCATCGTGTACCTGCCCACAGGACCGCTCATCATATCGGCATTCGCCCTGGCAACCGACAACAAGGAAGACGGCGCCGAAGCCATCGCTCAAGTCGCCAAGCTCGCGGTCAGCGCTGTTTCGCCTACCAGTCTCGTCGAGCCGGAGTGATTCACCACAGAGTGCACAGAGACCACGGAGATTCAGATTGGGCAGGTAGAAACGTATGAAGGTTTACATCCTTACCGACAGCGAAGGACAGGCCTGTGTCACGCGTGAGAAGGACCCGGACACGGTGTACGGTCCCTGGCAGGGCGAATACATCCGCAAGCGGGCCACGGAGGAGACGTCGGCCGCAGTCGAGGCGGCACGTGAAGCCGGAGCCACCGAGATCGTCGTACAGGACGGTGGGTTCATCCGGGGCGTTTCGCCGGGCGGACTGGTACTGCACTACGACGACCTGCCCAGGGGTATCCGTATAGCTCTGGGCGGTGTGCCGGTCTGGCGGGTAGTCGACCCGACCTTCGATGCGGCCATCCTGCTCGGGCACCATGCGATGGCGGGGGTCGAGGACGCCGTCATGGCCCACACCTTCAGTTCCGCTGAGATCGAGAACATGTGGCTCAACGGGCGCCGGATCGGCGAGATCGCCGTGGAAGCGCTGCAGCTGGGAGTGTCGGGCGTGCCGGTGGTCATGGTCTCGGCGGACGAGGCCGGCTGCTGCGAGGCCCAGGAGTGGCTCGGCGACGTGGAGGTAGCGCCTACCAAGGTGGGGCTGGGGACGCACCAGGCTATCTCCCTCCACCCCAAAGACGCCGATGACCTGATTCGCGAGAAGACCAAAGCCGCGCTGGGACGCCTCGGCGACTTCAAGCCCTTTACCATGGACCCTCCCTTCGAACTGCGCACCGACTGCTTCACGGCGGAGCAGGCAAAGAGGCGCGCGCAGGTCAAAGGCGCGGAATTCATCAGTCCGCGTAGCGTGGAAGTCCGAACGGACACCCCCGTCGACTTCACCGGCCAAATGACGGCGGCCGCGAAATGGAGCACCCTGGGGGCGCCCAGCACCTGACGCCGTATGCCGAGCCCGTAGGGGCAGGTCTCAGGCCTGCCCGCCTTGTCCGACAGTCGAAGCCCTACTGATCGCGAATGTCCAAACACCAGGTTAATGGCTGCGCAGCACGAGTCAGATTGGAATAGGAGACCGGAATGCCAGAGGGTAATCGTCAGCCGCCGCGCGACTACGGGATCATCTACAACTGGGACGGCGCGCCTCTCCACTATTCGGAATTCCCGCAGTCCCAGGAGCAGTTCCTCGACAAGGTCTACGCACCCATAGAGGACACCCAGATCGGAGCTCATTTCTGGTCCGTCGGTGGACACGAGACAGAGTGGCCTACCGAGAACCTCCCGTACACGGGCGACTCGGTCGGAAGAGTGTACGACTCGGTGCTGGCCGTGCGTCACGACGAGGGCGTCCGGGCCATGTTCGAGCGGGGCGAGAACCCGTATCAGGCAATGGTCGACCGCGGACACGAACTGGGTGTCGACGTCTACTGCTCTGTCCGGATGAACGACAACCACTTCTACGGCATCCTGCCCCAGGACATGGCCAAAACCGTGCGTCACGGCCTCACTCAGATCCGCAAGGACCACCCTGAATGGTGCCTCCAGCCGGACGATGTTCCCGAGCAACGTGGTATCGGCTCCTGGAACATGGCGGTACCGGAGGTGAGGGAACACAGGCTCCAGTACATCACCGAAGCATGCCAGCAGGCCGATTGGGACGGTGTCGAGATCGACTGGCAGCGCCATCCTTTTCATCTACCAGAGCACGACGGATACCGGCTTCGGTATACGTTGACTGACCTGCAACGAGCTATACGCGAGATGACGGACCGTATCGCGAACGAGCGGGGCAAGCCGTTCTATGTGGCCGTACGGGTTGCAGCGACCACGGAGTCGTGTCGCCGTATCGGCTACGACGTCAAAACCTGGGCTCGCGACGGGCTGTGCGACATCGTCATCACCGCTGGCGGGTCTGGCACGGACCCGGACACGGAGGTGGAGGCGTTCAGGGAGCTTCTCGACGACACGGGAATCAAGCTATACGCGGGCTATGACACTGACGGGAGGCAAGACGCCAAGCGTCTGGTGCCCTACCGGACCTGGCAGCACGCCTGGCTCCGGGCAACAGCGGCCGGGCACTGGGACCGGGGCGTCGACGGAGTTTATGTTTTCAACTGGCACGCCAACTCGCAGACAAGACGCGACCTTCTCACAACCATCGGCTCGTCTGAAACGCTAAAGGGGAGAGACAAGATATACGCGTCGATCCACCGGGGTCCCCCGGCTAGCACGGACCCGGCGGCCCAAGGCGGCTTGAACGACCGAATCTACGGAGAGACCGCGGTCGTCCTGTACCGCACGCTTACCGAGGATGGACCCCTGTTCCACGTTTCCGTTCACGACGACGTCGTGGCCGAGTCGGGTGCAGGTCGCCTGGCCGGCGTCGAGCTGCAGGTCGAGATCGAGCACTTCGCGCCTGACGACAAAGTCGTCGTAACACTCGACGGCGAGGCGCTAGGCGATCCGTCTATCCGCGACGTGGCCGCGGAGGACCCCAATGTGCCGCAAGACGTGTCGGAGAATAGTTGGCTGGTCTGGTCCCTGACTCCGGAGCAAGCGGCCCGCGGGACCCACAAGGTAAAGTTTGTCTTGGTGGACCGGAACGTCCGCATCGGGACCGAGCTCGTGATTGCGCACGTCGAGATTCACGTCAACTACAACTGAGGTCCTATCATGGCTCGACGACCAGAACTTTCCAGAAAGTACGTAAGCAGCCGCGAGACTGACCGCTTGGGGCTTGGCCTTGGGAGAAAGATCGGGCTGCTCGATCCGACTAACAAATCGGTCACCGACGATACCTATGCCACCGGAAAGTGGGACAGCCTGCACCGGCAGACGACGGTGGTCGATGCCTACTCGGCCGCCGTAGACCTCGAGTACCTCCTGCAAGGGGGGATCAACGTCGTAATCCAGGCCCTCGGGGCCGAGGAGCTGTTCGTACGGATACCAACCCATGATCCCTCCGAGCCGCCGCCGAGGGGCGTCCAGACGTGGAAGCACGTATTCGGGGGGCCGGACCTGGTCGAACGGATACGGATAAACATCGAAGAGCACCTGGCGTTTGTCAAAGCCTACGAAGACCACATAGGTCTGGCCCGGAGTGAACAGGACGTACGGGATATCGTGAAGAGCGGTAGGATCGCCATGGTGATGATGCTTGTCAGCGGCTTTATCGCAAACGACTTGAGAGTCTTGCGCCAATACCGGGACTGGGGCGTAACGGTCATGGCCCTGTGCCATCTGGGTGCAATGGAGTGGTCCGACTCCACGGCGGACCTGAAGGGAACCCCGGGGCTGACCGAGTTCGGCCGGGAGGTCGTCGCTGAATGCAACGCTATCGGCGTTCTGGTCGATTTGGCCCACGCCTCGGACGAAACGTGCCGGGACGCACTGGAGGTAGCGACGCGACCCGTGATCGCCACCCACACCAAGTGCCGCGCGCTCTCGAACGCCATGCGCTACATGAGCGACGACCTGATACGGACGGTCGCGGATGGCGGTGGCGTGGTGAGCATCCTGGCGCCCGCTCCCCGGATCTCGCAGGAGGCCCAGGAGGCGAGGCTCAGGCGTGACGAACGGCTGGCCGAGACCTACTCGGACCCCTTCGAGCTGGCCGCCGCCAAGCTGGCCGACCCCTTCTCGTGGGGCACGAAGCTAGACCTGGAGAGCATCGACCACGTCGTCAACATCGCGGGAATCGACCACGTCGGCCTTTCGTCCCACTTTCAGAACGTCCCTCAGTGGCGCGAGTTCACGGGCGCGTTACTCGACCACAGGTACAGCGAAGAAGACACCGCCAAGATTCTGGGCGAAAACGTGCTCCGGGTGATTCGGGAAGGCATCGGCTGACCCTCGTGCGGAATTGACTGTGTCCCTACTTGAAGGCTCCTTCAAGTAGAGCTATGTGCTCCTCCGACAGCCGCCAGCCCGAAGCGGCGCAGTTCTCCTCGGTGCGCTGGACCGAGTTTGACTTGGGTATGGCCATAACGCCGTCTTTCGAGGTGCACCAGTTGAGGGCGACTTGCGCGGGCGTCTTGCCGGTGGCCTTCGATACTGCCTCCAGCGCTTCGTGAGGCTTGCGACCGGTGATGTAGTCGAGCGCACCGCGGGCTGCCAGGGGACTGTAGGCGATGATCGTGACGTCGTTCTCCTGGCAGTAGGGCAAGAGCTCTTCTTCTATGCTTCTCGCGAACAGGCTGTACTGCACCTGGTTGGCGACGATCTTGTGCTCAGAGGCGGCCTGCGCCTCCTTGAGCTGCTCTACCGAGAAGTTGCTGACTCCTATGAACTTCACCTTACCGTCATCGACGAGGCGGTCCATGGCCGCCATCGTCTCCTCAATGGGGATTTCGTTGCTCGGTTGGTGTAGCTGGTACAGGTCGATGCGGTCCGTGTCCAGGAGGCGCAGGCTCCCGTCTGCCGCCGCGATCACGTCGTCCGACCTGAAGTGTGACTTGGACACTTTCGTCGCGATGAAGACCTGGTCACGGATGCCCGCGATGGCTTCGCCGACCCGGGCCTCCGTTCGGTACGACTCGGCGGTATCGATCAAGGTCGCGCCGAGCGCCATGCCCCTACGGAGAGCTTCGGGACCTACCGTGTAGCCTGCAGTGCCGAGCCCGATCTCAGAGACCTCGGTGGTCGTATCACCAAGCTGTTTAGACTGCATTACGCAACCTCCTGCCGGGTCGTTGGACGTTCTTGTTCCTTCAGTCGCCCCGCTAGGCGGGTCGAAACAGGCCTTACCAGTCCGAAAAGCAGTAGAGTTGCCCGTTCCACGTGCCGACGCAGAGGCCAGCTTCAGTGACCACCGGCGCGGCGGCTATAGGTGCAGGGAGTTGGATACTTCGTTTGTTTTCGCCTGAGGCAGAGTCCAGGACGTAGACGACGCCGTCGATCCCGCAGACGATCAGCTCGTCGCCGACCACCACCGGCCGGGCGAGGATCGACCGAAGTCCGCGACGATGCGGAGTCATGTCGAGGAGGTCGTTCCCGGACCCGTGCGTCCATAGCACGTCGCCGGTCTCCAGGTTGAACCCTACGACACTGCCGCCCGAGGTCGCGTAGTAGAGTCGGTCGCCATCGGCCACCATCGAAGTGGGGTAGGGATAGCCGTACTCCAGGTTTCCGTCCAGGTACTTCGACGTGCCCGGAGCCCAGGCGTACTCTACCGCTTTGCGATGCCAGAGGATGTCGCCGGAACGAAAGTCGAGGGCCACCAACTTGCCCGGGTCCCCTGCCGCCACTAGCTTGTCACCGTTCGAGATCGCCGACGGGTACTGGAATTGCACGCCGACGTTCTGCTCCCACGCCACAGTGCCGTCGTCGCGCCTGAGACCGACGATGCCCTTGTGGGGGATGTGCACCGCCAGTGTATCGTCGAGCACCATTGGACTGGCGTAGCAAGGACGGTTCATGCCCTCGAAGGGCGTATACCAGAGCTGCTCTCCCGTCTCCAGCGCGAAGGCCCCATACCCGAATTGCGCCCCAGCGTAGACCGCGCCGCCAACGGTCGCTGGGGATGTAGCGGTGCGTCCGGACGGAAACTCGGGCAACTCCGAGCGCCACTCGACGATGCCCGAGGTGACGTCAACTCCGTAGACAGCGCCGGTCGTCGAGAGGGCGATGGCCGTGCCGTTCTCGCCGAGCGCCACGCTGTTCCTGACCGAGGAATCGGTCCGTGCATGCCACCGTGGCTCACCGGTCCTGGCGGATATGCAGTAGACGCCGGCCGCGTCGCGACCATGCTCGTCCGAGAGGCCCACCAGCAGGTCTCCGCCTTTGACCACGGGCTCGGAGCGGTGCAGATGTCCAGGCAACTCCAGCTCCCATTCGAGCCGGGCATTCGGCGAATGCGGTCTACCCAAATCGAGTTTCGGCCCAGCGGCCGACTTCCCGCGGCCCAGTGCCTTGAGCTCGAGCTCGAAGCCGTCCTCGGTGAACCGCGCCATCCGATAGCCTCGGGGGTTTGTGTCTATGCCTCCGAAGCTGGTCGGCGTCACCGACGCCACCGTGATGCCCCGGTAAGTGAAGACGTTGCTGATATGCGTGTGACCGTGTAGCACAAGGGAGACGTCGTGGTCGGTCAACAGTTCCAGGAGCTCGACGGTCGGCGGAGGGTGCATCAGGAGGACCGTCTCTTGCCCCTTCGGCTTCATCGCCAGGTCGGCGCGGAGCCAGCGGTCCTTACGATCACGGTCGTCGGGCGCAATGAACTCGTCCTCGGCCGCGTAGGCGACGAAATGCCGCCCGCCCCAATCGAAGCTGAAGCACACCGGCCCGAGTACCTTTTTGAAATTTGCCGTGCAGTCGCGTCCATCCCCCTTTTCAACGTACTCTGACGCGCTGTCGTGTCCGCCCCACACCGGGATGAAGGGTGCAGCCGTCCTCGCGATCGTTTCTCGCAGCAGGTACAGCTCGGGAAGGGTCCCATTCTCGGTAAGGTCGCCGGTGCATATGATCAGGTCTGGACTCTCTATGTCCGCCAGCTCGCGCAAGTCGGAGGTCAACAAGCGCTCTGTGGGGACCCGCTCCTGCTCCGTGCCGAGATGGGTGTCGGACAGGTGGGCGAGACTGAATACCGCAGTCCGTCGTTCGGGCGCTGAGTCGAGCATGAAATCGATCCGGCTCGATTCGGCCGTCAAAGATTGGAAGAAGCTGTCCCTTGCCCTGTAAGCGTTCGGGACCGTCACGAAAACGAAGGAGTGCTTGCCGGGCTCAGCCTCGATCACGTAACGCCCTTCCGAGTCCGCGCGGACCACGTCTTCTCCGTTGGAGACGAGCGTTCCCGCTTTGGGCATACCTGAGGTATCGGTTACCAACCCTTCGACTCGAATTCTCATATGTCTACGTTGCCTTCATGTTCGGCGCCGTCAGCGCCGCTAGTGAGAGCTTTCTACACACGCGAATTGACTGTGGTTGTTCCAACGAGGACACATTGGGGATAGTCGTGCCGCCGGGTGAGGTATCGCGGAGTTGCACGTGCTGCGGGGACGGCGGCTATCGAGGCATCAGGAGGTTGGCAGCTCGACGACTTTGAGCCAGAATTCCTCGACTGCCCTGACGACGCTGGTGAACCTGTCGAAATCGACCGGTTTGGTGATATAACAGTTCGCATGGAGCTCGTAGGATCGCTGGATATCGGATTCTGCCCGAGACGTCGTCAGAACGACAACCGGTATCCGCATCAGCTCAGGGTCGGCCTTGATTTCCGCCAGGCATTCCCGGCCATCCTTCTTCGGGAGGTTAAGGTCGAGCAGGATGAGGTCTGGTCGCGTCGCATTCTCGTGGTCGCCTGTCTTGCGCAAGATCGCCAGGGCCTCCTCGCCGTCACCTGCTACTTCGAGGCGGTTGAAGATGTTTCCCTCCGACAGGGCTTCCTCCGTGAGACGCACGTCGGCTGGATTGTCTTCAACCAAAAGAATTTCTATGGGCCTGCCGAGCTCGGCGCCGACCACCATGGTTTCTCCTCGCTCCGAGAGCGGTGGGTACGCGGATGTAAGTCTTGGTTTAACTATCGGGGGGCTTCTGAATCTTGGCGATGGCGCGCAGATAGCTCTGCACCGTTCCGATCACCATCTTCAGGAGTCCGGCCTGAAGCGGTTTAGTGAGGTAGTTGTTTACCTGCAGGTTGTAGCTTCTCAGGATGTCTTCTTCGGAGCTGGAAATGGTCAGCACGACGACAGGGATATTCTTGCGTTTCGGATTCTCCTTGACCTTGCTAAGAAGCTCACGACCGTCCATCTTCGGGAGGCCCAGGTCCAGAAGAATCACGCTGGGCCGTGGTGCGTCCGAGTGTTAGCCCTCCTTCTCGAGCATCGCCAGGGCCACTTCGCCGTCCCCGGCAACGATCAGGTTGTGAGCGACGCCAGAGCCTTTAAGCGCTTCTTCGGTTAGCCTGACGTCCCCCGGGTTATCTTCGACGAGCAGTATCTCAATCGAAGCACTTCCTTCGCCTACGATTGGGGGCCCCACCTTTCCTGACGATTCCTGTCGCCGGCTACAACGATGGGCCGAGCTTACCCCACGAGCAGTTCCTTGAGACGCGCCACGTCAATCGGTTTGGTGATGTAGTTGTCGGCCTTGAGGTTATAGCTCAAAAGGATATCGAATTCGTCCCTGGACATCGTGAGAACGATTACGGGGATGTCCTCGAGCTCGATATCTGACTTGATTGTGGCCAGCACTTCACGACCGTCAGTACCAGGGAGTCCGAGGTCGAGGAGAATCACGTCTGGCCGGCGACCCTCAGTCCTGAGGATCGACATCGCAGCACCACTGTCCTCAGCGACAAGCAGATTGTGGGGCACCGCCGATTCCTTGAGCGCCTCTTGAGTCAGGCGGACATCCGCCGGGTTATCCTCAACAAGCAGAATGTTCAGTGGGCCATTCGCCTTCGCAAGGGCCATCGATGATTTCCTGCCTTCGGCGCGCCGCCGAGAATGCCCTCGCGCTTGACAGGACGTACTTCCAAACCGAGATCGTACCGTCACGCGAGGGGTTGTTGGACGGGCGCATTGTAAAGGAAAGCTCGACCCGTTGCCAGCCAGTGCCGTCAAAGGCGATGGGGACGTAGATCGCGGTCTGCCTGGTAGATAAAAAGGGATGATCTAGAGGCTGATGATGCCTTTCTGGATGGCCGTCGTCACGGCCTCGGTCCGGTGATTGACGTCGAGCTTCGTGAAGATGTTCGCAACGTGAATCTTGACCGTGCTTTCGCTGATCGACAGAGAAGCGGCGATCTCCTTGTTTGCGGCGCCCTTCGCCATGTGGCGCAGTAGTATCTCGACTTCTCGCTCCGAGAGGCCTTCGGCGGGGACCTGGTCGGAGCGCTGGCGCGACAGAGACGCGAGCCGGTCAAGGATCTTCGCTGCCACTCCTGGTTCGATGAGGGACTCGCCGCGACGCACCGCCCTAACGGGCTTGAACAACTCCTCGCGCGAGACGTCTTTCAGAAGATATCCTTTCGCGCCCGCCTCGATGGCGTCGAAGATGTACGACGGCGGCAACCTCCAGGTACGCGCCCTGGCTGGGGTCGATCTGATCATCGACCGGGGCGAAATGGTCGCTGTAATGGGCCCCTCCGGATGTGGCAAAACGACGCTCCTGAACACTCTGTCAGGTATCGACGACATTACCGATGGAGAGGTGGAAATCGACGGACAGTCTATCCATGACCTCTCCGACAAGAAGCGGACCAGGTTCCGCGCCGAGAAGATGGGGTTCATTTTTCAATCGTTCAACCTGCTGCCGGTCCTGAGTGCCGCAGAGAACGTCGAGCTGCCGCTGCTGATGGCCGGGGAGAAGCTTGGGATCGCTCGTGTGCGGGCTAACGATGCGTTGGTCTTGGCGGGCCTCGAAGACCAAGTACGCAAGCGTCCCGCAGAGATGTCGGGAGGCCAGCAACAGCGGGTCACCATTGCCAGGGCGCTCGTCAACAACCCGGCAATTGTCTGGGCCGACGAGCCCACCGCCAATCTGGACAACGAGACCTCCGCTCAGGTGATGGACCTGCTCTGCAGGCTAAACGAAGAGAACGGCCAGACGTTCGTGGTTGTGACCCACGACCCCGGCGCCCGTGCCGGACGGATTCTGCGCATGCGCGACGGCGTTATCGAATGCGACGAAATCAACCACGGAAGTGCCTAGCTCCTCTGTAACCGGCCAGCGCCCGTGTTGCAGTTGGCTGGCCGGCCCTACGCGTGGCATTGCGGCTCAGTCCGGGAGGCCGTCGACGACGCGGGTGTACACAGGCGCCCAACACTACGGCGGCCGGATGCTTCCTTTTGCTACACTGTGGACACCTTGTTCTGAAGGTGGCTAAACATGAGACTCTCAGACCTTTCTCTAGCAAAGCTGTGGGCCTTTGCGGCGCTGGCGTTCGTCTATGGCACCGGCATAACTCTGACGACCGCGAATATCGCGGTCGTCTTCCTGTCAGCTTCCGGGTAAGCCTTGGCGACCGAAACGGCGGCGAACATACCTGACTGGGTGACCTTCCCCGAGGACGACTGGACTGAGATTATCCCGGAGGAGGCAGGGCTCGACCCGGAAGGATTCCGAGGGTTCTTGGCAGCGCTGGACGTTCAGGGCGCCAGCTTCGGGGGCGAAGACCACACCGGGGACCAATTCGGAGCCGTCCTCACCCGCGGCGGCTATCTAGTGCACGCTTGGGGAGACCGTCACTACCGGTTCCAGACGGCATCCGTTGGCAAGGCCTTCACGTGGGCGCTTATTGGACTCGCCGTCCGCGAAGGGCTAATCGACCCGGACGAGCCCGTCAACAAGACCTGGACCGGCGAAGGCCAGCTATCGCATCCTCACAAGTACTTGACCGCCGGCCACCATCGCAGCCTGACTTGGCGTCACCTCGTCGGACCCAAGCACAAGAGCGAGCACTACGGCGGGTTCCCGATGGAGCTTGGGCTCCGTTGGCGCGATCGGCAGAGCGGTATGGAGGACCCGGTAGACGGGGTACAAGAGTGGGCGACGTGGACCGGCGACCCCTTCTACGACCTGTACTCCCACGTCGAGCCGGGCACGGTCGGCCACTAC
>CAUZJF010000008.1:0-20989 GCA_963579975.1 Dehalococcoidia bacterium | reverse complement strand
CCAGAAGCAGGTGTCCAACGCCAGTGGCACCTGGGGTGAGATCGGGCTTCAGATCACCGGATACCTTACTGGGGAGCCTCCGCCGTGGGAGCTGGTATCGTCTGTGCGGGCGGTGGTCCTCAAGAAAGACGCGGTGCCGGTCATGCGCAACGTCGATAGCACCCACATCCTACCCGGCGGGCGGGTCGAGGAGGGCGAGAACCACGAGGAGGCCTTGAAGCGCGAGATTTTCGAGGAAGCCGGCGTCGAGATCGAGGTGGGGGGCCAGATCGGCCTCGTACACCTGACGCATACAACACCGAAGCCGAAGGACTATCCTTACCCATATCCTGACTTCTTGTGGCCAGTGTACGTCGCGTCGTTCAGGGGCCTCTCACCTGAGGCGAAGGTGGAGGACGATTACGAAATCTCGTCGAGGTTTCTCCCGATCAGAGAGGCACGCGCGCTCGTGGCTGACGGAGAGAAGATTTTCTTGGACGACGCTGTGGCTCGGAGGTTCTGACCGGGGCCGCGCCTTGCCCAGGCCCTTCCAGCACGGTCGGAGTGGCGGTAATCAACGTCAACTGGTAGGCACCGTTCGGGCGCATGGCATGCGCCCGAATCAAACGTGCACGGAGCTGACAAGGAGGCCAGAGATGGCGATAACGCGGAACAACCATGAGAACATCTACCCTGCGGGGCCAACGTACGTCCGGGCGGTGCGGGCTGGCAACACCCTTTACCTTTCTGGGTGCACGGCCCGCAACTCTCCCGCCGACGGCGGGCCGGTCATCGACCAGCTACGGGTCACCCTGGACAGAATAGTACGCATCGTCGAGGCGGAAGGCGGTAAGCCGTCCAACATCGTAGCGATCACCACATACGTGACCGACATGCGGCAGTTCTGGCCGATCGAGGGCGAGCAGAAGGCGATCTACGACGAGATCTTCAAAGGCGAGTGGCCCACCAACTCGTACGTGCAGGTGGTCGCGCTGGCCGAGCCGGGCCTGAACGTGGAGCTAACTGCGACGGCGGTGCTCGACTGACGCGCTCGCGTAGCGTGGCAAACTCACAGCGAAACAGCTGGGAAACGCAGAGGTGGAGGCCTTTTCATTCTGATCGCTTCGCGGACTCTGCGATCTCTGCGGTAGACAACGGGTGTGGAGACGCCGCAGGGCGTCCCTACTCTGCCTGGGAGGGCGCCTGGGGCCATTGAGGCCGGCGTCCCCTCTGACTACTCGTTGTGCCGGTGGCGGCCCCAATGGCGGGTTGATATAATCGCCGAACTGCACAGAAGGTCCCGGTATCTGGTCGGGGCCCTTCGGAGGGTGAATGTGACAACCACTTCCGAGACTATCGACAAGAAGGACTTGCTCTGGATGTACGAGACGATGGTCACCATCCGGCGGTTCGAGGAGCAGTGCCGGAGGGAGGCGGACGCCGGGAAGCTGCGGGGGATGCACTCTTCGGTGGGGCAGGAGGCGGTGCCGACGGGGATTTGCGCCCATCTGAAGGAAGGCGACTACGTGCTGGGGACCCACCGCAGCCACCACCACTGCATCGCCCGGGGGGTCGACATCAACGAGATGATGGCCGAGCTCCTGGGCAAGACGACGGGCACCAACAAGGGCAAGGGCGGCACGATGCATATCGCCGACATCACCAAGGGGATGCTCGGCGCCAACGGGGTTGTGGGCTCGAACATACCGGTAGCCACGGGGGCGGCCCTCAGCGCGAAGATGCGGGGCACGGACAACGCAAGCGTCGTGTTCTTCGGGGACGGAGCGTCCAGTCAGGGGAGCCTGCACGAAGCGATGAACCTGGCGGGCATCTGGCAGCTTCCGGTCGTGTTCGTGTGCGAGAACAACCGCTACGCCGAGTCGACGCCCGTCGAGTACGTAGTTGCGGGCGGATCGATTGCGAACCGGGCGGCTGGGTACGGCATGCCGGGCGTAGTCGCAGACGGCCAGTCGGCGTTGGACATGTATGAGCTGGGCGCGGAAGCCGTCTCCCGCGCAAGGGCCGGCGGCGGGCCTACTCTCATTGAAGCCCAGACGTACCGTTACATGGGCCATTTCGGCGGGGACGACACGTCACTCTACCGAAGCGAAGAGGAAGAAGCGTACTACCGGGCCAGGGACTGCATCGACCGGCTCCGGGCCTACATCCTCGAAGGTGAGGTCGTCACGGTAGACGACCTAGATGCCCTGGATTCTCAGGCGGTAGCGGCGGTGGCCGGCGCCGTGAAGTTCGCCGACGAGAGCCCGTTTCCCGACGGGGAAGAGCTCTATTCGGACGTCTACATAGAATACCCCGAGGGGCATTTCTCCCGAGGGTAGTCGCGGGTGGCTGGAACGTCCGGCCTATCGTTGAGTTTACACACGCCGATTCTCTTTTCCGGAGGACTTCATGGCTCAAGCACAGGCCATCAGGGCGCTCACCTACGTACAGGCCGTAAATGAGGCCCTCAGGCAGGAGATGGAGCGCGACGAGAGCGTTTTCATCATGGGCGAGGATATCGCCGGGGGCGCCGGAAGGGATGACTTCGAGGACGCCTGGGGAGGGGTGTTTCGGCTGACCAAGGGGCTCATCACGCAGTTCGGAAAGGAACGGGTCAGGGACACACCGATCTCTGAGGCCGGCTTCATAGGGGCCGGTGTCGGCGCGGCCGCGGCGGGGATGCGGCCCATCGTGGACCTTATGTTCTCGGGCTTCTTCGGCGTTTGCGGCGACCAGATCGTCAACAACGCCGCCAAGATGCACTACATGTTCGGCGGCAAGGTCAAGCTTCCGCTCACGATAATGACGAGCATCGGGGCCGGAACCGCCTCGGCTGCCCAGCACTCCGAGACACTTTACTCGGTGTTCGTCCACTTTCCGGGGCTAAAATCCGTCTGCCCTTCGGACGCGTACACGGCCAAAGGCCTCCACGCCGCAGCCATCCGCGACGACGACCCTGTGATGATCTTCAACCATAAGCTGCTCATGGGGCGGACCCAGAAGCCGGACGTCGGGCCAGGCGTCGTGACCGGTGGCCACGTGCCGGAGGAGCCGTACACCATCGAGATTGGCAAGGCGCACGTCGCGCGAGAGGGCGAAGACGTAACCCTGATCGGATGCGGCTACACGACGCTGCTCTGCCATCAGGCGGCCGTCATGTTGGAGAGCGAGGGCCACTCGGCGGAGGTGATCGACCTCCTGTCGCTGTCGCCAATGGATGAAGGGGCGATCATCGAGTCGGTGAAAAAGACGCGGAAGATCGTGATCGTCGACGAGGACTACCCGCGCTGCAGCGTGGCCAGCGACATCTCGGCGCTGGTGGCCGAGCTCGCTTTCGACTACCTGGATGCGCCGCCGCGCCGGGTTACGGCGCCCCACACCCCCGTACCGTACACCATGCCCCTTGAAAACCTGTATCTGCCCACGAAGGAGCGGGTGTTCGAGGCAGCGCTCTCGGTCCTGGAATAGGGAGACATCGCGCGATGGCCGTGCCGATCATAATGCCGAAGCTGGGTATGGTGATGTCCGAAGGGACTGTCGCCCGCTGGACGAAGCCCGCGGGAGAGGTGGTCCAGGCGGGCGAGGTTATCGCCGAGATCGAGACGGAGAAGATCAACTACGACCTGGAGGCGACCGAAGATGGCGTCCTTCACCAGGTCGCCGCCGCCGGGGACCTGGTTCCGGTGGACGGAGTAGTGGGCTACCTCCTGGCCGAGGGCGAAGAGGCCCCACAGCCCGAGGAGGCCGCTCCCGCGCCGGTCGCACCGGCGGCTGCTCCAGAGCGAGCTGCTCGTCGCCCACGGCCCAGCGACGGCGGTGCCGTGCGGTCGACGCCCGGCGCTCGGAAGGTGGCGGTGCAACTCGGCGTCGACATCTCTGAGGTAACACCCTCGGGGCCCGGCGGTCGCGTCGTCGAGGACGACGTCCGCGCCTTCGCCGAGGGACAAGGGGCAGAGGCTCCCGCAGCGACGAGACTTCCCGAGCCCGCCCAGGTCTTTCCGCTTGAAGGCATCCGAAAGACGATCGCGGACCATATGCGGCAGAGTATCGCCGCCACCGCGCAGCTGAGCTTCTTTCTGGAGGTGGACGTTACCGAGGCGCAACGTTTGAGACGGGAGGCCTCCGGTTCCAACGACGCCACCGTTACCTTGGCGAATGTTGTTGCGAAAGCGTGCGCCCAGACCCTGAAGCGTCAGCCGGAGCACAACAGCGTGCTGGCCGACGGCAAGGTGATGCAGTTCGACGAGATCAACATTGGGATCGCGGTAGCGCTGAAGGAGGGGCTCATCGTTCCGGTACTGAAGCAGGTCGATACGAAGAGCATCATCGAGATCGCGAAGGAGACCACCGCTCTCGCTGAGAAGGCCAGGGATGGGGCGCTATTGCCGGACGAGGTCGCAGGCGGCACTTTCACCATCAGCGTGCTCGGGACCGTTGACGGGTTTACGCCGATCTTGAACTCCGGACAGAGCGCGATCCTTGGAGTGGGCCGCTCGATCGAGAAACCGGTCGTGAGTGGAGGAGAGGTCGTCGTGCGTGAAATGGCAACCGTTAGCCTGACGGTCGACCACCAGGTCATCGACGGTGCGGTGGCGGCGGGGTTCCTGCGGCGATTTCAGCAGACCGTCGAGCGCCCCGGGGCTCTGTTCAAGTAGGTCCGGTACCGGCTACACGCCCTTCTCGCCAGCCGGGTAATCCGCTCAGTCTCCCAAGTCGTTGTTGTTCAATTCTCCTGTGGCTGCCGACGAGATTGGTCGATTGAGGGTGGTCACAAAGCCTAGACAAGCACAAGTCGATGTGTGAAATTATCTAAATACGAGTCTCGTCAAAAGCCGGATCAGTGCGGAGGGCGGCCTTCAGCAGGCGCTCCGCGACCGAGCTAGAATAGCATTTCGCTCAAGGGGGGCCACATGGAAGGATTGTTTTTGTTACTGATAGGGGCGGCATTGTTCTCTCAGTCCTGGTACATACTTGGTCTGTACTCGGAAAGCAGAACGATGGGGATCTTGGTTGGTGGGCTGGGGATACTGGCCCTCGGAGCCGTTTTTATTCAGCCGGTTCTGCTGAACGGAACGGGCACGGGGATCGTGAGTCCGGAAGAGAACCTGGCCGAGCTTACGGTCATGAAGGCCTTGATCGTAACCTGGGGGCTCTACGCCATAGCAGTGGCGGCTCACGGGCTCTGGGACTTCGATGAACGGGCAATCGGTTTTTACAGTGCTTTCCTGGCCGTAGCGACGGCAATGTCGTTCATCTACTACGCCAACCCTAGAATAGGTTCCCTGGCCGACCAGTACAACGAGTCCGTGTGGCTCAGTTTGTCCGGTGCGACCCTGGTGCTGACGGTACTGGCGGGCATGATGTTCTTCACGCTGGGGTTCAGGTTCCAGGGCCTCCGCGCCGTGGCCGGCTGGTTCGCGCTGTTGGGTGGGGCGGTCGTGGCCTTCATCGGCCAGGCCATCGTGATCACAATGATCTCGGGCCCGCCCGGAGTATAGGCCTGGAACGCCGACTCGCGAATAGCCAACGGGCGGAGCGTGATTCAACAGCAGTGACGAGCAAGCTTTCAATAGAAGCCATACTGGCCGAGAGCGAACGGGAAGTTACCCGGTTCGACTGGCAGGGGACCTTCGCTGACTATCTGAGGATGGTCATCAGGAACCCCTCCCTGTCCCGGCTCTCCCACGCTCTGGTGTATGACGCCATAATGGCGGAGGGGACCAACTCTCCGCCTAACCGCGATCCGGTGTACGAGCTGTTCGATGGGGAGATTTTCGGCCTCGAACGGCACCTGCACACCATAGTCCAGTACTTCGCGGCCGGCGCCCAGCGGCTCGAGGTACGCAAGAGGATCCTTCTTCTTCTCGGCCCGCCGGCAAGCGGCAAGTCGACCGTGGTCGACGTCATAAAGCGCGCGGTGGAACGCTACACGCGCACGGATGCGGGCGCGGTATACGCCATCCGCGGCTGTCCGATGCAGGAAGAGCCCTTGCACCTGGTCCCCGATCACGTCAGGGGCGCGCTCCAAGAACAGTACGGGATCTACGTCGAAGGGGACCTGTGCCCGCGATGCCTTCATCTGCTCCGGTCCAAGTACGGAGGCAAGGCGGCCGAAATGCCCGTGGAACGGGTCGTGATGGACGAGCACGAGGCGATCGGCATCGGGCACTACCTCGCCACGAACGCCAATCCTACCGACGCCTCCCGGTTGGTTGGAAGCATAGACGAGGCGGAGATGAACGGGGAGGACCGTGGGGAGATCGCCGCAAAGGCGTTTCGGTTGGACGGCGAGCTGAACATCGCGAACCGAGGGATCATGGAGTTCGTCGAGATGTTCAAGGCCGACCGGCACATGCTCAACGCCTTGCTCGACCTCGCCCAGGGGCAGGTCATCAAGAATCTGAGATTCGGGTCTGTCTACGCCGACGAGGTCATCATCGGCCATTCGAATGAAGGAGACTTCGACAACTTCGTGGCAGAGGTGACCTCCGAGGCATTGAGGGACAGGATCATCGCGGTCCAGGTGCCTTACAACCTTCGGGTGCAGGAAGAGGTCAAGATATACCAGAAGATGATGAGGAACAGCAAGCTCGAGGACGTGCACCTCGCGCCTCTCATGCTTCCGGTAGCGAGCACCTTCGCGACGCTGACGCGGATCGAGGATCCGCGCAAGCAGGGCATGAGCCGACTCGACAAGCTCCACCTCTACGATGGCCAGCTGGTGACGCCGTACACCGATCAGGACATCCGCGAGATGCAGCGTCAACACCCGACCGAGGGCATGACGGGGATCTCGCCCAGGTACGTGATGAACCGCATCGGCGCGGTGGCGAGTATTCCCGACATCTCCTGCATTTCGCCGCTCGCCGCCCTCGACAGCCTCTGGCGGGGTTTGGGCGAGAATATCAGTCTCGAACAGCAAGAGACCTATGCCAGGTACGTCGCTATCGTTGCCGAGACGGTAAAGGAGTTCAACGAGCTGGCAATAAAAGAGATACAGAGAGCCTTCGCCGACTCCTTCGAAGAGTCGGCCAACATGCTCCTCGAGAGCTATCTGGCCAACGTTGAAGCTTTCATGAACGGCGCTTCTCCAGCGGTCCCTCGGGACGCCTCGGCCGCGGCAGATGAGCGAGATATGCGTGAGATAGAGCGGCCGATAGGCGTCAAGGAGATGAACAAGAACGAGTTCCGCGGGGAAATCGCGCGGACGGTCGCGGCCTGGAAACAGAGAGGGTGGCCGTTCACCTACGAGTCCGAGCCGCGATTGAAGGCCGCTATCGAGACGCGCCTCTTCCCGACAAAGCGTCTGGTCGAACGTGGGCTGACACAGCCAAGATTCGCCAGGCAACGAGTCGAATGGTCCCAGCGGAGGAACTCCATCAAGAGCCGTCTGCAGTCGGCTTACGGGTACTGCAACGTCTGCTCCGAGGATCTGATCGACTACACCGCCCACGTAGTCCGCAACAAGGGCGCGGTCAAGACCCCGAAAGGCGAGGGTGTCGAATGGCAGTGGCCCCTATACCCCAAGGCGGCTGATTCGTCCGAGAACTCCAACTAGCTGCCTTCCGTTGGCCGCACGACTGGCCACGTCAATCCCAGTTGAACCGCCGTCGCCGTAGAAGGCTCAAGCGTCGTCAGCCTCGACGCCGCAATGCGAGATTCTCCTGGTGGGCAATCGCAGCGTTGCTCGTCGTCATCACCCTTGTCGCGGCGTCCAGGATCTGCGGGTGACGTTGGGTTTATGATCCGCCCTGCACGGCGGCTGGAACTTCAAGAGTCCGCCTCCGTACTATGTGGTTCTTGACCGCTGGGTAACCGCAGGCTAACATTCCGCCAAACACCGGCGGGAGGAGACTATCCTGCCCGGAACGAAGGCCAAGGTCAGTGTCTACATCGAAGCCAAGCCCGAGGACATGTTCGCATACGTGTCCGACCTGTCGAAGCACGGGGAGTGGGCCGCTGACCCTCTCCAGATCACCGCAGTAGACGACAGCGAGATCGCCGTGGGCAAGAAATATACGTCCACGGTGGAGTTTCGAGGGGACACGGTAACCGGCGGACAGACGGTCACCGTGTACGAGCCGTCGCAAAAGTTCGCGTTCCACGTAAAGGACACGACCAGCAAACACGACCACGTATTCACGTTCACGCCGCAAGGAGAAGGGACCCTGCTGGAGCGGACCTCGATGGGCCAGTGGACATTCGGCATGTGGCTGCTCGCCGCCACGTTCGGAGGGATCATGATCGGCAAGCCGGCGGCCATGTCGCCAATGGCGAGGATCATCTGCAAGAGCCGGCTCGGACTTCGGTCATCGTACGCGAAGGCGATTCTCGGTTTCGCGACCAGCTCCGGCTCGTCGTGCTCGGCGCGGAACGCCTCCGTTCCCCGGATGCTCCCCTTGCCTATCAGGTCGCCGAAGAACTCGTTCAGATCGGCGATTTCCTCGTCTGTAAGCTCCCGCTACAGCCTTAGCACCAGCTGATCTCGGACCCGCCGCATGGAGTGGTAGGTCGAGTAGAACCGGGTGATCCAGTCGACACCTTCCTTCGCCGAGTGGACAATCCTGTAGAAGCCTAGGTCCACGGGCGAGATGAGGCCGCGTTCGAGTAGCTGCGTCCGGACGAACCCGTTCCAGGCCTCCCAGTAGTTTTTCCCGGGCGGCTCGACGAGAACGAGGGGCCTCGGCGGAGTCTCCCCCGTCTGCAGCAGGGTCAAGGTTTCGAGCCCTTCGTCGTGAGTGCCGAACCCTCCGGGAAACAGCGCGACGGCGTGCGCTTCTATCAGGAAGAAGAGCTTCCGTGTGAAGAAGTACCTGAACGTGATCAACTTTGGATCGTCGACGATAACTTCGTTCGCGCCCTGCTCGAAGAGAAGAAGGATGTTCGCGCCGAAGCTCTTCTCCGCTCCTGCGCCCACGTTGCCCGCCTTCATGATGCCCGATGCCGCACCGGTGATGACCATGAACCCGCTGGATGCCAGCTTTGAGGCGAACTCAACCGCGAGCTTGTAGTGAGGGTCGGATTCCGGAGTCCGGGCCGAGCCGAATATCGAGACCTTGCGGACCGATCGATAGGGCTGAAAGACGCTCGCGGCATAGCGGAACTCAGCCAAGGCTCGGCTGAGTATCTTGAGATCGAGCGTCCCAAGCTCAGAGGGCTTCAGCCGCATGGCGCTCAGAACGATCTCGCGGTGGAGTCTCGCGCCGAACTCTCAGCCAGGATACGAGTTTTGAGGCGCCGGTGGACCGAATCGGATGTGGTGGTCGGTATGTTCGACACAGGGTACTATCGTTCACGACCGCAGTCGTTGAAACTTGCCGTGCCGACGATCGGTGGCAGGTCGCGCTCGCGGGGCATCGCGCCCGCAACATGGAACAAAGCCGCTGCCAGGGACGCCTAGAGAATAACAGACAGGCGCAGAAGCCTGGACCTATAGTCGAAGAAGGACCTGATGATAAAGCCACAGACAGCAGCGGCTATCTTTGTAACGGTAGTATTGTTGGTTGTAGGAGCAGCGTGCGGTAGCGATGACGCTGAGCCCGAAGCGGGGTCAGAGCCCAAGATCGCAGGCCTCACAGAACTCGCTCCTGAGGGAGGTGTTCCGGCAACTGGGAAGCCCACAGAGGAGCCGGGCGAAGTCACCAGCGTGCCGAGCTCTTCGGGCATGATGCTGCCGCGTCCCGATAGCGTCGAAGCTCTTGTGGTCCAGTCGCGCGTGATCGTGCTCGGCACCATCAGCTCCGTGCTAGGGGAGAAGATGCGTGTTTACGGTGAGGACGGCAGCCCGTAATCGTAGGGGTCGTGTCAAGGGTGTGTATCTGCTACGGGGCCTAGGTCTCGCCGTTGAGATGCCACGGGCATTGGAATGGCCACCGCGTCTTCGGTGTCTCAGCCGCCGGTTACCTCGGTTTGTGCTCCTTCGACTCGTCGAAGACGGGTTCGGATTCCACGAGCGAACCGTCCAGCATGAATGCAGCCTGCGTCGCCAGCCTCTTGGCTTGAGACTCGCTCTGTGTAACAAGTACCATCGTCTTGCCCTTGTCCGTGTGTAGGCCTCTGAGAAGGTGTTCGACAAGCACGACGTTGTCGGGGTCGAGGGAGGTTGTGGGTTCGTCTAGCAGAAGGACGTCGGGTTCGACGAGCATCGCTCTGGCCAACGCTGCGCGCTGGGCTTCACCCGCCGAAAGGGTCGACACTTTCGCTCTGACCAGGTGAGCTATCCCGAGGGCCTCGAGCATGTCCTGTGTCCTGGCGACTACGTGCTTCTCACCTCTCAAGCGTAGGCCGTAGCCCACAGCGTCCTCTACCGTCCCCGTCGTGAATACCGGGCGCTGGAAGACCATGGTGACTCGCCTGCGCAGCTCCAGTGGTATCTTGCCGCCTGGGAGTAACGTATTCGCCTGGAACGACAGCTTTCCAGTGTCGGGTTGCTCCACAAGGGCCAGCATCCGTAGTAGCGTGCTTTTACCGGCGCCGTTGGGGCCCATGATCGCCAGGAAAGAGCCCTCGTCGATCTCCAGGCTCGGCACGTCGCATACCTGACGGCCCTTGTAGCTCTTGGTCACTCCCGCCAGCCGGTAGCATTGCCCCATCGTCAGTCCTCGAGCCGCCGGCCCTGAAGGGTTAGCCACATCAGAGCGACCATGAAGGTGATCGAAAGAAGCACCAGCCCCAACGCCAGGGCGTGCTCGAATTGGCCCATGCGCGTGAACTGGACGATCGCGGTCGTGAGCACCTGGGTTGACCCCTTGAGGTTACCTCCGACCATCATCACCGCGCCGACCTCGGAGATCACGCTCCCGAAACCGGCGACCAGGGCTATCACCACGCCCACCTTTGCCTCTTTCAGCACTGCCAGTCCGGCTTGCACGTCCGACGCCCCGAGGCTCAGGACCTGACTCCTGAGACTCGAATCCACACTCATGACCGCCGCCATGGTCAAGCTGGCGATGATCGGGAAAGAGATGACGATCTGGGCCAGTACCATGGCTTCGGGCGTGTAGAGCCACCCGAGCCAACCCAGAGGCCCGCTGCGTGAGAGCATCAGGTACACCACCAAACCCACCAGCACCGGGGGTAACCCCACGCCCGTGTACAGGAAGGCCATGATCGTCCTCTTCCACCAGAAGCGCCGGAAGGCCAGCCATAGTCCAAACGGGATAGCGAAGGCGCTGCTGATGACAAGGGCGGCGCCGGATACCGCCAGGGAGAGCAAGACGATCCGCAAGACCTCTGCGTCGCCGGAGGTTAGAAGCCGCAAGGATTCAGTCAGAGCCGTCCACAGGCTCATATGCGATACCTACAAGTAGGGACCGGTGCTCTGAGCTTCAGGGGACCGCGTTGGGATGAAAGAGCGGTTGGCCGAACTCCTCCGTCCCAAACTCGCCGATGCGCCGTTGGGTGTCGGGATGGACGAGAAATTCGATGAGCCGTTCAGCCAGGTCGAGATTCACGTCAGGGAAGCGCTTTGCGCTGACGGCCATCACCCCATAAGAGTTGAATAGCAGCTCATCGTTCTCCACCAGTACGACGAGCTCCAGCCTTTCTGCCAAAGCCAGGTAGGTGCCCCGGTCCGCAAGGGTATAGGCGCCAAGCTCGTGGGCCACGATCAGGGTCTCGCCCATGCCCTGCCCCGTGGACTTGTACCATCCCCCGTCCGGTTCAGTGCCCGCTAGGGCCCAGATACCCTTTTCTTTGAAGTGGGTGCCGGAGCTATCTCCCCTGGAGACGAACGAAGCTCGCTCCTCGCCGCCCGCGTCGGCGATGCGGGCGAAGGCGCCCACCGCGCCCGTGGCCTCCGAGGTCCCGGCGGGGTCGTCGGCGGGGCCTACCAGGACGAAGTCATTGTACATCACGTCCTTTCGGATGACTCCGAAGCCCTCCGACATGAACTCGTCTTCTCTCTTCCTATCGTGAACAAGTACCACGTCGGCATCGCCCCGTTTGCCCAGCTCCAGCGCTTCTCCAGTGCCGACGGCCAGTACCTTGACCTTGATACCGGCCTCCTCCTCGAACTGCGGCAGGATGTCATCCAGCATGCCTGAGTCGGCCGTGCTGGTGGTCGTCGCCAGAATCAGGGTATCCGCGGACGTCGAGCAGGAGGCCACGAACGCCGCGAGAACGACAAGCGTGATAAAGAGAGCGAGAGTCCCATGGCGCATATCGCTTCAGCCCAAGCGCGTCTCCGGCCACATACTACAGGATGGTAGGCTATCGACAAAGGCGGCTGAGGGTCGAGGATGCGAGGCAGCTTTCCATCTGTTCTTTTTTATCTGGTCTTCACGGCCAGCGTGTGCGCATTTACGTTCCGTTCACTCCGCACTGCTGTAATGGGTCTGTAAAGACAGCATTGCCCGCTGTCACCGTCCGCTGAAAAGCCACAGCGCGAGAACCTGGACGCCGGGAATCGGGATGGGAAGGGCCGGAATTGACGTCAAGATCGATCTAGCTTCGTATTGTTGTTTGGACCCTGGTTTTCATATCGAATCTGCTGCAGGCACTCTGACTAAGAGCTTCCAACAAAACCCTTCCTTGCTTGGACAAGCTTGCGTTGAGTCCGTCAAAGGGATACTACGAACTGGCGGCGAGCTGTTTGCCGGAGGGGGATCGGTGTTCACTTGTTCCATTTTCATCCATTTTGTTCCACCTCCTATGTGGCGGGGTGCTGTTCCTGCTCTCCAACCTGGGCTTTATGGAATGGCGCCGATGGGACATGTTCTGGCCCGTGGTGATCATCGCTATCGGCGCTACCCTTCTCTTCCGCCGAGCTGGAAGGAACTGATGGCAGGCCCGAAGCGGAGCCCACACGTCTACGACGGGCTCCCGTTCCCACGGGGGCCCTCTTGCTGATAGCGTTCGGTCTGGTCCTGCTGCTCCAGACCACAGAGGTTATCCCATGGGACTTGTGGTTCGAGCTATGGAGGTTCTGGCCAGTCGTTCTGGTAATCGCGGGAGTCAATGTGCTCTTCGGTAGCCGAATGCCGTGGGTTGCCACGGCCATGGTCTTCGCTCTCATTGCCGGCAGCCTCGGCGCCGCTTACGCACTGGTGGGCAGCGGAGAGTCGGTCGTCCCTAACAGTCTCGCCGATGGCCCCGGCGCTGCTGTCGTAGTAGTAGGGCAGGTAGATGTCGCGCTGGTACCCTCCCCGTTTGTCCAGCACCAACGTGTCGGGGTGAGACTCCTTCCAAAGCGACCACTGAGTGTGGGTGACCGGGACAAACTCCAGGTCCACGCCCTTCAACAGTCCATCTACCCCCCAGCCCAGGAACTGGCTCCAGAGCGTCCGCGTCTGGTGCTCGTACATGACCAGGGCGTTCATGATCAGCTTGCCCGACACGCCGAATGTGTGCTCGATCCCGTCGATCTCGCGGGCATACACGATGCCCGCGAAGCAAAGCGGTCACCACGTCACCGCGACAGGCATACCTCCGACAACGTCGTTGACGATCTCGTGCCGGCTCAGCATCTTGATGGGGTACGCCCGGCTTTCGCCGCCGTTGGTCAGGCCGAGGACCTGCTCGGAGGGTTCCATCCAAATCTCGGCCTCGAAGGGCGTGACAAACGACGGTTCGAGGATCGACGGGATGGCGTCGAACCCGAGCAGCGTGACCAACTCGACTGAACGCCCGTCTATCGGAGACGACGTAGACGCGTCGCCCCCGAGGATCACGATGTCCGCGGAGCTACGGAGGATGCTGCCGCCGCTCTTGAAGAGCTGCCACGCCGGAACAGCTATCAGCAGCAGCACACCGATGATAACCGCATAGTTATCAAGTCTACTCATGTCGTATGTGGCTTAGATATCGCCGGAGCGCTGGCAGATTCCTTGTCGCGGCGTACCGCACCCCTGGGCTCCTTTACTTCTGCTTCCGTACCTGCGAGCGTATAATTGGCCTGCACCCTCAGGACCAAGGACATCACTGTGGACGCAAGACCCTACATAGCCATCACGATGGGCGACCCGGCGGGAATCGGCCCTGAGGTGATAGCAAAAGCTCTTCTGGACGGCTCCGTCTACGAGCAGTGCCGGCCGTTCGTTATCGGTAATGAGGACGCGATGAGGGACGCCCTACGCCTCGTCGGGAACGGGGCCTCGACGAGGAGCTCCCCCTCCGTCGAAGACATCCTCGGGCGGCTGGGCTCGGTCGACGTTCTCGACATCGGAAACCTCGACTACGGCGAGATCGCGCAAGGGCGCGTGTCGGCAGCGGCCGGTCGCGCGTCCGTCGAGTGGATCCATAAGGCCGGCGACCTCGCGTCCGAGGGCAAGATCCAGGCCATCGTCACTGCGCCGATCAACAAGGAGGCGTGCAGCCTCGCCGGGTTCAAGGACATCGGCCACATGGAGATACTCCAACGGCGCAGCGGAGCCACCGAGGTAGCGACCGTGCTGATGGCCGAGGGCCTGCGAGTCGTGCACCTGACGACTCACAAGTCCCTGCGGGCCGCCTGTGACTACGTGACAAAAGACAACGTGCTGTCCATGATCGTCCTGACGGACAAGAGCTTTCGCCAGTGGGGCTTCCCCGCCCCTCGCATCGGCGTCGCGGCCCTCAATCCGCATGCCAGCGACGGTGGCCTTATAGGCGACGAGGAGGAGAAGCAGATCGCCCCCGCAGTGGTCGAAGCGCGTACGCAAGGCATCGACGCAACGGGACCCGTGCCGGCCGACACCGTGTTCAACCAGGCCATCGACGGCATGTATGACGCAGTCCTGGCCATGTATCACGACCAGGGGCATATACCGATCAAGGTGCACAATTGGGCGAAGAGCGTCAGCGTGAACCTGGGACTGCCCTTCATACGCACTTCTGTCGACCACGGGACCGCTTTCGACATCGCGGGCAAGGGCGTCGCCGACCAGGAGAGTATGCTCGAAACCATTGGCGTCGCCGTCGACCTGGTAAACGAAGGCAGGTTAAGATAGTCGTAAGTCTTCTGGTAGGGGCGTATGCATGCGCCCGCATCCCCGGCGTGAATCGCGCGCGGGCACACACTCAGGTCTGCTCCCACGTCGAAGGAGCGTAGCGATTGAGGAATCTGAATTGCGTTGTTTCCCGCAGGGGCAGCCAGTACAGATCGGTCCCTTAGATTCCTCACTTCGTTCGGAATGACAGACACCAGGGAAAAGGGACGATGAACATTGCATTCGTAGGCGGTGGGGTCATGGCCGAGGCCATCATCGGGGGAATCCTCGATGGGGGCCTCGCTACACCGCAGCAGGTCCGGGTCGGAGAGCCGTTCGCCGAGCGGCGCTCGCAGCTTTCCGACCGATACAGCGTCGCCGTTACCCAGAGTAACCTCGAAGCGCTCGACGGCGCGGAACTGGTTGTTCTCTCGGTAAAGCCGCAGCAGCTGTCCGGTGTGATGGCCGAGATCGGTCCCGGCCTCGGTGACGACCACACTGTCGTCTCCATCGTTGCCGGCGTGCGGATGGGCGCCCTGGTAAGCGAGCTAGGCCACAGCAAGGTCGTGCGCGTGATGCCCAACACCCCGGCGCAGGTCCGGGCCGGTATGACTGTGTGGACGGCCTCGAACGAAGTCCCTGAGGAGATGGTGGCGGCGACCGGCGACATCCTGCGCACCCTGGGCCAGGAGGTCTACGTCACCGACGAGAAGCTGATCGACATGGCCACGGCGTTGAGCGCCAGCGGCCCCGCGTATGTCTTCCTGTTCATCGAAGCGATGATAGACGCCGGCGTCTATCTGGGCATGCAGCGGGACATGGCCAGGAAGCTCGTGCTCCAGACGGTCCTTGGAAGCACCGAGTTGGTCGAGAAGACGGGCCGTCACCCGGCTGAGCTTCGGGACATGGTCACGTCGCCAGGCGGGACGACTGCCGAGGCGCTGGCGGCCTTCGAGCGGGCAGGCTTCCGCCGAGCTGTGCTCGATGCCGTCATCGCCGCCTACGAGAAATCACGCGCCCTTGGAGGCCCCGGTTGACCGAGCTCCTGGCGAACTTCGTCAGCCTGTTCTTGAACATCCTCTGGCTCGCGATCCTGGGGAGGACGTTGATGTCATGGTTCTCGCCGGGCGGGAACGACCCTCTGAGCCAATTCCTCTACCAGATTACCGAACCGGTGCTCAAGCCCATTCGGCAGATCGTGCCGCCCCTCGGCATGTTCGACCTGACCCCTATGATCGCCCTGATCGTGCTCCAGATCATCAGGCCGATTCTCGTCAACCTTCTGCTGACAGCCTAGCCAGCAGATCGGCGGATTCGATCCCCTCGACCAGCAGTACCTTGGTCCTGCTCCTCTCGCCCTGGACGAGCCGCACGGCACCTTTTGGGATTCCCAACCGCTTGGCCAGTAGAGCGACGAGTGCCTGATTTGCTCGACCTCGCTCGGGAGCCGCCGTCACGGACACCTTGATCGTCGAGCCGTCAGACAGCTCGATCGCGTTGCGCTTCGCCTTGGGGTGTACCTTGACCTCTATGGTCGCCATGGCTCTGTCGATACGAGACTTTACAAAGGGCCGGCGGCGTTGGAGTGCGCTAGCGTCGCCTGACGTTAGCCTGCCCTACTCTCCGCCTCCTCCGCCCGCATCGCCCCTCCCTCAGTGCTCGATCGAAGTCCCCCTGTTCAAGGTACCCGAAGCCACGACGGATGTAGGCCTTGGGGTTGTCGGGGTCGCGGCGTATGGCCTCTGAAAATTCAACGATCGCCTCGTCGAGGCGCCCTTAGACCTGGAGCTCGAGCCCCGCGTCGTAGTGCTGCTGGGACTCGTTCGCCGTCGCGCAGCCTGTCAGCATCAGGCCCGCTACTACCAGGATGATGGTCACACGGAACCTGAGGTCTCGCCTGCTCACCACTGTGCCCTATCGAGAGACTCTTGCACCGTTCGGATGCCGCTGAGTCCAGATAGATATCACACTCGACGGCCGAGGGGAAGTGCGACAACCATCCCGTGATATTCTTGTCCGCAGAGGTGCCTTCGCCGAACCTTGAGTTCGAACGTGCTCAGAGTCGTAACCATGCGCCGGAGATGGGTCTTCGCCGCCATCTTCGCGACTGTCTTGACCACGCCTGCGTGCGGCGGCGAGGGCGATATTGAGGCACTCTACGAGGCTGGCACCCAGTTGCACAAAAAAGGCCTCTCTGCCAAAGCAATCGAAAAGTACCACGCCGCCTATGACAGGCGGGGCGCGTCGTACCAGGACATCGGCCAGACGAACCGCGCTTTTGCCGACTATAACGAAGCGATTCGCCTAGAACCCACGAACGCGCTGTTTCGCAACGACAGGGGTGACCTCTACAACACGCTCGGGCGGTATGAGTGGGCCCTTTAGGACCTCAACGAGGCCATCCGGCTCAACCCGCAGTTGAGTGTCGCGTACGGTAACCGTGGCTACACTTATTTGCAACTGGGACAACTCGATCTGGCGCTGCAGGATGCGAACACGGCCATCGATTTGTTCCCGGAGTCGGCGGCCCTTTACATCAACAGGGCCATCGTCCACACTAACCTGGCCGACGATGAATCGGCGCGCCTGGATGCCGAAAAAGCTATCGAGTTGGGCGCCGATCCTACCGCGGTCCGCGACCTTGTCGTGCAGCCGCCGGGGCGCGGTTCGTAGACCCCGGCGTAATGGCGGCTTTTACTCCGTCAGCAACTCGACCTTCTGAACATTGAAATCGTAGTACGGCCGCCTGCCTTCGATTTGTTGGAAGTCCGTGAACACCAACCAGAAGGACCTGCCATCGTCTGCGATCCACTTGGGTGATATCTGTGGCTGGTACGCTCGGGCGTTCACGTCTCCCGCCGGAGTCCACGACGCTTCCTCGTGGACCTGTCGCCACGGGCCCCATGGCTGATCGGCCACCCAGAACCCCAGGTAGCTCGGTGAATCGAACCACAACCCGTCGTCATCGACCCCCATGCCCCAGCTCGACATCATGTAGACGTCGAAGGGCGCGTTGTACACGACACTCGGCTGCCATGCGTAAGGATGGACCTTGACGTTGACGTGGCCTGACGGGAAGGTGTGCACCACGCCTCGGTCACGAATATCGCTGTTCCAGGTCGCGGAGCCGTCATCGTCGCAGGAGACAAAGAACTCGTACGTCGAGCGGTCGAGGATGCTGTCCCTGGGGACGCGGAACATTGCCAGCTGGTTCATCGAACCCTCGACGTTGCCGTTGGGCGAGTAGATGTACACGTACCCGTCGGTGTTGTGCTCGTAGTTCTTGCCCATTTGGAGCACGGTGATGAGCGAGAACGCGTCATCCTCTTCCTCGAAGAAGACCATGTTGCCGCGGTTTCGCTCCGGCCAGTCTTCCCAGACCAGCGGCGACCCATCCTGGTTCAACCACGTCTCGCCGAGATCGAGCGAGTAGACAAGCTTGCACCCGACGAATCGAGAGCCTTCGAACGAAAAAGGGTGGTTGGGAGTCGTGAGGTAGTGGTACATATGGTCGTCGAGAGCAATGATTCCGAACCCGAAGTACCGGCTTCTCCCGTATGGACCGAAGTCCTTCGTCAGGTCGGGAAAGCCGGGCAGGTGCTCAATGGAGTGGTTGGGCGGGTCGTCGTTGATTGCATAAACCCTGGTGTTGTAGAACATCCCGGTGAACCCGTCTACGTCAGGGAAGCCTGTCCCGTCTGTGAGGGAAGTGTACAGCTTGTCGTTCGCGGCCCATGTCATGTGCCAGTTGTCGCCGATTCCGCCCATTCGGTGGATCGTCTCGTCGAGCCTTCGTATGCCGGAAATCCTGGTCATTGGTGTTAGCCTCGGCGCCAGTTTGTTCTCCTACGTCAAGCCTGCCTCTCGGCGCTCATGCTAACATCCCGATAGCACGCCGTCAGCAACCCGCGTCTAGTTTATCCGGCAGGTTCTATGGTTCGCCCCTATAGAGGACACCCTTCCGCCTGTACCTGTGTTGAGTGCCAGAGAAAGCGGTCGAAGCAAGGCTCGGGGAGCTCCAGCCTGGTAGTACCCGATGCCTTTCGGCGACTGAGTACCCTGGCTACCAGTGCATTCTACGACCCTGCACCGCTGGACAGCCGCATGCCGGAGGATGGCAGTCGACTGCTCCCCGAGTTGAGGGCCACGCCGAAGCCTACGTAGTACGGCGACCTTGCCCGAGGCAGCGTGTCGGGCGGCTATTCCTCGAAACGCCTGATCACAAGGCAGGCGTTCTGGCCGCCGAACCCGAAGCTGTTCGAGAGCACGGTGTCCACGCGCTGCTTCCTGGACTCGTTGGGCACGTAGTCGAGATCACATTCCGGGTCGGGGTGTTCGTAGTTAATGGTGGGATGGATCACTCCGGTCAGAATCGTCTTGATGACGGCGACCGCTTCCAGGGCCCCCGCCCCACCCAGGGCGTGCCCGATCATCGATTTGGTGGCACTTATGGGCACCTTGCGGGCCCGGTCGCCGAACGCCTTCTTGATCGCCAGGGTCTCGGACAGGTCGTTCAGCGGTGTTGAAGTCCCGTGGGCGTTGATGTGATCGACCTCGTCGACTCCAATGCCGGCGTCTTCCAAAGCCCAGCGTATCGCGCGCGCCGCGCCGCTGCCGTCTTCGTCGGGCTGAACGGCATGGTACGCGTCGCATGATACGCCCTGACCAAGCACCTCGGCGAGTATCGTGGCGCCTCGGTCTACGGCGTGCTCCAGGCTCTCGACTACCAACAGGGCCGCTCCCTCGGCGGGCACGAAGCCGTCCCGCTCGGCGTCGAAAGGACGGCTGGCCTCGGTGGGGTCTCCTTTGCGCCGAGAGAAGGCTTTGATGGTATTGAATCCCCCAAGACCAAGCTCGCAGATCCCCGCCTCGCTGCCGCCCGCGAGGATTACGTCAGCTGATCCCCTCCTGACTATCTCCGTGGCCTCCCCGATACCCTGGGTTCCCGCCGCGCACGCCGTGATGATCGTCGACGTGTAGCCTTTCAGCCTGAACGTTCGGCTCACGTTCGCCGCGGCCATGTTGGGGAGGATCATAGGGATAAAGAAGGGGCTCATCCTCATCCCACCCTTCTCGACAAGGACTCGTGCGTTCTGCTCCGTGGTCGGGAAGCCGCCGTTGCCATTGCCCATGACGACGCCGATTCGCTCCTGGTCAACCTTGTTGAGATCCAGGCCGGAATCCTCTATCGCCAGCGCGGCCGCAGCGACTGACATCTGCGAGAATCGCGCCATCCTCTTCGCGTCTTTTGCGTCCATGTACCGGGCGGGGTCGAAGTCGGATACCTCACCCGCGATGTGGGATGGGAAGTCGGTCGTCTCGCACAGGGTGATGGGCCCGATTCCGGACCTCCCTGCTACAAGTGCATCCCAGAACTCCGAGACGGTCTCCCCCAACGGGGTTACCGCACCCATGCCCGTTACTACTACTCTCTTCCTACCGTCCCTCATGACCACCCCCCTCCTGGCATTGCCGTTCAGGAGCGCTCGAACTCCGGGTAAAGCTCCGGCGTAATGCCTTCCAACTCTTCGATTACTTCCGCCGCCACGAAAAGGGAACCGGTGCCCAAGACGAGATCTCCCTCTCCTGCTAAAGCCAAGGCCTCGCGGACGCCCCAAGCTACGGTCGTCGAAACTCCTACAACTTCCAGCCCTTGTTCTCTGGCGATATCCGCTATGTGCTCGGAATCCGTCGCTCTCGGGTCTCGCGACCGGACCGCGACGAGGGCGGGAGACAGGTCCGCCAGTTCGGCGAGCATATCTGTCACGAGATGTCCGCCGCCAGCACCGAACACAAGGAAGAGTCGTCGGAACTCGAACGTCTGTCGGACCGCGCTCACGAGGCGCCGCATTGAGTCCGGATTGTGCGCGCCGTCTACTACAACTTGCTCGGCGCCGGAGACTTGTTGGAGCCTCGCCGGCCAGCTCACCGTCCTCAGCCCGTCGACGACGCTCTCCGGTGAGACCTGGAACCCTCTGTCCATGAGAGTCTCGACAGTCGCAATGGCGGTGGCCGCGTTTTCGATCTGATGATCGCCATTGAGCGCCAGCCTTGTTTGGTAGCTTCCTCTCAATCCGTCGACTTCGATCGACTGCCCGTCTGAG
>CAUZJF010000007.1:0-22075 GCA_963579975.1 Dehalococcoidia bacterium | reverse complement strand
TACACCGGTAGGCGTACACCTCGACGGCAGCATGGTCGCCGCTCTTGTGCGCGGCTATGAGCGACCTCAGGTGCTTGCTTCCGCGTTCGGTCGGAGCGTCCGGGAACAGCGCGACACCGTCCTCGACCAGCGTGATGGACTTGACCTCCAGATAGCATTGTCCGCCAGGGCCTGTGAGGAGGATGTCGAGCCGACTCTCGTTGAACACCACCTCCCGGGTGAGAGTGTCGTAGCCTGCAAACTCTCGCAGACGACCGCGTTCGATCGCTTCCTGGACAAGAGAATTCGGCAGGCGAGCGTCCGCCGACACGAAGACGTCTCCGATTCGTACCAACGCCAGGTCGAAGACGGTCTTGCGATGTTGTCCAGACGCCGGAGCGATAAGCATCAGGTTGTCGGGGTGCAACAGCTCCGCGATGCGCCCCGAGTTGGCGACGTGTACGGGCGTCTCTTTGCCGTCGCACGTCACCAAGGCGACGAACCGGTTTGGCCGACTGACGAACGTTGCTTCTCGAAGCTCGGGGTGTAGCTTTACGGTCTGCCTCCTCACGGGGCGGTCGGCCAATGCTAGCAGCGCGCGGGACGGAGACACAAACTTGCTGATCGTTCGTCGCGCCTCTTAAACTAAGAGCCTGTTCCTGCTGATTATTCTTAAAGTGCACGGTGGCACCGGGCAATTCCAGGCTATCCGGATGTCTATCAGGTCGCACAGAGTAAGGGGTGAACCGTGGCGCGGTTTGTAGATCGGCTTCGGGAAATATCGAATTCCAACAGGAGTCTTCTCTGCATCGGACTTGACCCTGACCCGGCTCGGATGCCCATCGACGATATATTCGAGTTCAACAAGGCCATCGTCGACGCTACCTCAGACCTCGTATGTGCGTACAAACCCAACCTCGCGTTCTTCGAGGCGGAAGGAAGCACCGGAATCCGGGCTCTTGAGGAAACAGTAGCTCACATTCGCTCGGTGAATCCGGAGATCGTGCTTCTCGCCGATGGCAAGCGTGGGGACATCGGCGGGACTAACTCGGCCTATGCGAGAGCGCTTTTCAAAACCTGGGAATTCGACGCGGCCACCGTCAACTGCTTCGCGGGCGGCGAAGCCCTGGAGCCGTTCTTCGAGTACGAGAACCGAGGGATCTTTGTCTGGTGCCGTTCTTCCAACACCGGCGCGGCAGAATTCCAGGACCTGCGTGTCGAGAGTGGGGAATCCGACGCCAACGGAAACGACAACCGCACGTTGTACGAGACGATCGCGAAAAGGGCTTCCGAATGGAACGGGCGGGGGAATGTCGGACTTGTCGTCGGCGCAACGTATCCGAAGGAGCTCAAGTCGGTCAGGACCCTCTGTCCTCGCATGCCGATCCTGGTGCCGGCCGTCGGCATACAGGGGGGCGATCTGAAGGAAGCCATCGTAGCCGGCGCCGACGGGTCGGGCCGGAATCTGCTGATCAGTAGCTCACGGTCGATTCTGTATGCATCCGAAGATGCCTCGACCTTCGCCGAGGAGGCCCGTGGCGTCGCCGAACGGATGCGGGACTCGATCAATCGCACCCTGGACCGTGAGGGTTGGGGGTGGTAGAGGACATCGCACTGGGTGATGTCCTCCGTCTCAGGAAGGTCCACCCATGCGGGGGATACGAATGGGAGGTGGTGAGATTGGGCGCCGACATCGGAATCCGCTGCCTCGAATGTGACAGGCGGGTCTTGTTGTCGCGATCCGCGCTGGCGAAGAGAACGCGAACGGTGATCTCCAAGCGACAGGAACCATAATGGGACACCGGTGCAAGCCTCCGGGAGGTGTCATCATTACCTAGGGATAGATACGATTCGAAGGTCCGTCGCGCCAATGGCGGGCGATTGACACCGCCGATAGCTTCATTGACACTGCTGGATGGCCAGACTTACAATTGGACTCAAGTGGGGTGGCCAGGAGGGCTAAATGCTAGAGATGAACATCGACAGCATACGCGTCAGCATCGTGAACTACCAAAGGGTAGTCATCCTGCGGGTCAAGGAGTCCAATCGCTACCTGCCGATCTGGATAGGCCCGGCGGAAGCCGACTCGATCGCGTACAAGCTGCAAGAAGTCGATGTTCCTCGACCGCTCACCCATGACCTGCTGATGTCGGTCATATCCACGCTGGGCGCCACCGTTACCCGCATCGTCGTCTCCGAGCTCAACGACGACACGTTCTACGCCAAGATCGTCCTTCAAGCCAATGGCACGACGCTCGAGGTCGACTCCCGCCCAAGCGACGCCATCGCTCTGGCCGTCCGCACCGAGGCTCCGATTTTCGCCGACGACACGGTCGTCGAGAAGGCGGGGGTTCAGATGGACGAAGAGACCGGCAAGCCGATCATGCCAAGCGAGACGGAGCCGGGGCAACCAGGCAACAAGCCGGTGCGAGAGGAAGAGCTGAAAAGTCTCTCGGCCTTTACCGGGTTTATCGAAACCCTCAACCTGGACGATCTGGGCACCGAGGAGAAGAAGCAGCAGCCTCCACCGGCAGGTACCGAAACGGGATAGCGACCAAACCGGCCGCAGCTATATATGAAAGAAAGCCCCGCCCCCGGAACGGCGGGGCTTTCTTTTTGTAGTGACCGCCCGGAGTAATCATGTGCGGTAGATTCACGGTCGGTCAGACCCCTTTGGACATCGAACCGGCCTTCGACGTCTCCCTGGACCAAAGCTGGGAGTTCCCCCGGTACAACATCGCGCCCAGCCAGGACGTCCTGGCCATCACCGACGATGGAGAGCGCAAAGCCGAGATGCTAAGGTGGGGGCTGATCCCGTGGAGTACGAAGGACCCGAAGGGCGGCCAGAAGCCCATCAACGCGCGGGGGGAGTCTGTCGTGGAGAGCTGGCAATTCAGCTATGCGATGAAGGGGCGCCGTTGCCTTATCGTCTCCGACAGTTTTTACGAGTGGAAGACGGTCAACTCGACGCGGGTTCCCTTCCGGATCGGGCTCAAGTCGTGGGAGCTGTTCGCCTTCGCAGGCCTTTGGGAGCGTTGGCGGTCTCCGGACGGCGAGATCGTTCGTACATGCTGCATCGTGACCACGGCGCCTAACGCCTTGATGGCACGGATCCACGGCCGCATGCCCGTAATGCTCTCGAAAGACGCCGAAGGTCTCTGGCTCGACCACACGGCTCCAATGGCGGACATAAGGGAACTGCTGGTCCCCTACCCGGCAACGGACATGGACTTCTACCAGGTCTCGCCTCACGTCAATAGCTGGCAGAACAAAGACCCGACCTGCATCGAGCCCGTGACCACTCAATCGGAGCGCCAGTTATCTCTCGGAGAGTAGAGCCCGGTCCAGGAACTGGGATTCAGAATCTATTGGAGGACGTCACTCAGTCCTGCGGATTTGCCCTGAAAACCGATTGTGATATAATCCACAAACTTTTCAAACGGGGCTGATTCTCGCGGCGCGTAATATGTGGCCCGCATTCCGTTTGCTGGGAATCGGTTGGTTTGTTGCCCTGGTCATTCTGGGCGGCGGACTGGCTGGCTACGGGCTAGACGGTTGGCTGAATAGCAGCCCGGTTTTTACGTTGATCGGCATCTTTGCAGGCGTCCTGATCGCCGTCGCAGGCATGTATCGAATGTTAATGGCGGTTCTGGCCGACGAGCCAGAACCGAAGGATAGAGGAGAGAACTAGCTTTGAACATGCTCCGCAACCCCAAGCTGGTGGCGGTAGCTGTTATTGTTCTACTTGCCGTCGGAGTGGCCGGCGGTGCGATTGGCAACGAAGTCGGCGGCGGCTTCCTGGGCTCACCTGTCGCTCACATTCAACTCGCGGCCGAATCGGTGCTTGCCAAACCGCTCGTTTCCGACATGCCGTTCGTCGGCGATTTCAATCTCACCAACACGATGATATCCGCCTGGGCGGCGATACTGGTGCTCGGGGTGATTTCCTACCTGGGCACCCGCCGCATGCTGGTGGTCCCCGGCCAGTTTCAAGGGGCGATCGAGGTCGTTATCGAAGGCTTCCTGGACCTGGCGGAGAGTGTCGCGGGCCCGGAACACGGTCGGCGCTTCTTCCCACTGGTTATGACGATTTTCCTCTTCATCGTCACCGCGAACTGGATGGGTATTCTGCCGGGCTTTGGGACCATAGGTCGGTTCGAGCCAGCCGAAGAACTGATCGAACACGCCAGACACGGCGACGAAGAGGCGGACCTGTCTCAGATCCAGCTGCAGGTCTTCGAAGGCGGTGGCGGTCTGGCAGTGCTCCCGTTCGGCTCGGTCGACAACGTGATGACCGCCGAAGAGTATGAGCACACTACCGTGGAAGAAGGTAAGCATGTGGGCCTGCTCGTCCCCTTCTTCCGAAGCGCGAACACCGACTTGAACACGCCTCTGGCAATAGCCCTCGTGGCTATGTTCATGATCCATTTCTGGGGGCTCAGAATCCTCGGGGCGTTTTCCCATATCGGCAAGTTCCTCAATTTCAAGGAAGGACCGATTGGTCTGTTCGTCGGGATTCTGGAAGCGGTCTCCGAGTTGTCACGGGTGATCAGCTTCACGTTCCGACTTTTTGGGAACATTTTTGCCGGCGAGGTTCTCCTCATCGTAATGGCGTTCTTGGTACCTCTCGTCGGCTTGGTCCCATTCCTGGGCCTAGAGCTATTCGTCGGACTGATCCAGGCATTCATTTTTGCGATGTTGACACTCGTGTTCGCGGCAACCGCTGCTATCAGTCATGAGGCCGAAGGCCATTGAACCCACGTGCTCAGAAAACGAGATCAGGTTGAAGGAGTAAAGAATGATCGAAGGTAATATCGATGTCCTAAAGAATATCGCCGCAGGGCTGGCCATAGGACTAGGGTCCTTAGGACCGGCTATAGGGATCGGCCTTCTGGCCGCGAAGGCGATGGAGTCGCTGGGACGGAACCCTGAAGCGGCGGGGCCTATCCGGCAGAACATGATCCTGGCTATCGCGTTCGCCGAGGCTATCGCCATCTACGCTCTGGTTGTGGCGGTAATCATCATATTCGTCGGCTAATGCTGTGCGCGCCGACGGCACCAGCCGGCCAAAACTGGCGCACCATAGAGGCGGTGGCTTGGAACAATTAGGAATCAACATACCGGGGCTCGCAACGCAACTGGTCAGCTTCCTGATCTTGTTCGCGATACTGTATGTGGTCCTCTACAAACCTGTCCTGCGAATGCTCGACCAGCGCTCCGATCGAATCAGGGAGAGTCTCGAAGGCGCGGAACAGGCCAAGGAAGATGCCGCTCGCTCCCAGGAAGAGACGAAATCCCAACTCGACGCGGCCCGGGCAGAGGGCCAGGAGATGATTGCTCAGGCCCGGCAGGTGGCCGACCGGTTCCGTGAGGAAGAGCTGGCGAAGGCGAAAGAAGAGATCGCGGGCGAAAGGGAACGGGCGGAGGCGAACATACAGCGCGAGCGTGACGCCGCGATCGAGGAGCTACGGAGAGAGTTTGCAGGGCTCGCGATCACAGCTGCGGAGCGGGTCGTTCAGCGTTCAGTCGATGAGAAGGACCACCGTGATCTCATCGACAGCGTCCTGGAAGAAGGGTCCACTGTCCGAAAGGGCTAGCCGGCGGCTGTTCCGGACACACAATCCGATCCCACGCTCTCAGCCCGAACTGAGGTCGGCTGTCCGCTGGGCTCCCAGTCGCGACGACTGAGGTAATCAGAATGCCAAGAGGCGGTTCGCCAAAGCGATATGCACTGGCCGTGTTCCAGATTGCGCTGGAAAACGACCAGCTTGAGCATTGGCGTGAGGACCTGACTTTCCTCGCGTCCTCGTTCCAGGACGATGAGGTGGTCGGAGTGCTGGATGCCCCCCAGGTACCGGCCTCCACCAAGACTAACGTCGTCCGGGAGTCGCTGGGCGATTCAGTGAGCCCGCTGGCCGTGAATCTCATATCCATCCTCGCGCTGAAGAGCCTCGTCCACATCATCCCGGACATACTTGATGAATACAGCCTCTTCCTGGACGCTCACGGCGGAGTCGAGCGCGCCGAGGTACTCTCCGCGATACCGCTCGACGATGCCCTCGAGGAGAGGATCGTGGAGCTGCTCGAAGGCATCGTGGGTAAGACAATCAGGCTCGCCTCGGTGGTCGAGCCAGAGATACTCGGCGGCCTAGTCGCGAGGGTCGGTGATCGGGTCATCGACGGCAGCGTGCGGACTAAGCTAGCTGAAATGCGCAAAGATCTCTCGCAGGCGGGAAGCTAGCAGCTTCCGCGAGGAGACAGATATGGCAGTCAGAGGACAAGACATCGCATCGGTGATCAAGCGCCAGATCAAGGAATTCGGGCACGAGCTCACCATGGTGGACGTAGGTGTAGTCGTGGAGGTTGGCGATGGGATCGCCAGAATCCATGGCCTTTCAGGCGTCGGAGCCAGCGAGCTGCTGGAGTTCGAGGGAGGTGTTATAGGCATGGCGCTAAACCTCGAAGAAGACGGCGTCGGCGCCGTCATTCTCGGGGACCCACTGGAGATCAAGGAAGGGACGGAGGTGAGGGGAACTGGCAGGGTCGCCGAGCTGCCCGTCGGAGAGCAGTTCCTGGGTAGGGTCGTGGACGCACTGGGCCGGCCCATCGACGGCAAAGGGGCCATCAAGTCCGAGAAGACCCGCCCCGCAGAGATCGTCGCTCCGGACGTGGCGTCGAGGCAATCGGTCGACACGCCGGTCCAGACGGGGGTCAAGGCCATCGACGCGATGATACCCATCGGCCGGGGCCAGAGAGAGCTGATCATTGGGGACCGGTCGACCGGGAAAACCACCCTTGCCGTCGATGCCATTATCAATCAGGTAGGCGGCGACCTGATATGCATCTACGTCGCTATCGGCCAGAGAGTGGGGAAGGTCGCCCAGCTCGCTGGGCTTCTCGAGCAGCACAAAGCCATCGACCATACCATCATCGTTGCCGCGACGGCCTCCGAGCCGGCCCCGATGCAATATCTCGCGCCATATACGGGCTGCACCTTGGGCGAGGAGTTCATGGCCCAGGGCAAGGATGTCCTGATCGTATACGACGACCTGTCGAAGCACGCGTGGGCGTACAGACAGATGTCGCTATTGCTCCGCCGGCCTCCCGGGCGAGAGGCCTACCCAGGCGACGTGTTCTACCTGCATAGCCGCCTTCTCGAACGAGCGGCCAAGCTATCGGACGAGTTCGGCGGCGGGTCGATGACGGCGCTTCCGATCATCGAGACCCTCGCGGGGGACCTCTCGGCCTACGTGCCAACCAACGTAATATCGATTACGGACGGGCAGATCTACCTAGAGCCTGAGCTCTTCAACTCAGGTATCAGGCCGGCTGTGAACGCGGGTCTGTCGGTCTCGAGGGTTGGGGGCGCCGCCCAGACGAAGGCCATCCGCAAGGTTGCGGGCGCGCTTCGACTCAACCTTGCCCAATACCGCGAGCTGGCGACGTTCGCCCAGTTCGGCACGGCCGACCTGGACCAAGCGACGCGGTCCCAGCTGGAGCGCGGCCAGCGGGCCGTTGAAGTCCTCAAGCAGGGTCAGAACGCTCCACTGCCGATGGAGCAGCAGGTGTGCGTCCTCTATGCCCTGGTCAATGGGTTCCTCGACGATGTAGAGGTCGGAAAGGTCGTGTCGTTCGAAGAGAACCTGTTCCGGTTCATGAGCGCCAGCCATCCCGAGGTGCTCAAGAGCATAGCCGAGCATAAGGATATCGACGACGAGACCGATGCCGCTTTGAAGAAAGCCCTGGAGGAGTTCAAGGCGACCTTTGCTTAGGAGTTCGAACATGACCAGCCAGCATGCCGGAGAAGCGTGCTCCGACACGCTTCCAAGTAACTGCAATGGCAACCACACAGGGAGACGGGGAAGAAGCCCCCTTCTCAATCTTCCACCGGTGGGAAAAGAGGTAAGAGCCACCGCTCCACCAGTTCATCGCCTATACACTGCCCGCCTTCGCGGACATACCGCTGCTCAGCACGAACGAGTTATGGCACACTGATCGATGCCAAGTGTACGAGAAATAAGGCGCCGGATTCGCAGCGTTCAGAACACCGCCAAGATCACGAAGGCGATGTCAATGATCGCCGCCTCGAAGATGCGCCGGGCTCAGGAGATGGCACTTCGAGGGAGGCCCTATGCCGAGCACCTGCAGGATCTTCTTGCGGACCTGGCTGCACAGCCCCAAGAGGAAGAGGCCCTTCACCCGCTTCTCCAGCGGCGGGAAGCTGCAAATGTCGAGATCGTCCACATAACCCCGGACAGGGGCCTTACCGGCGGGTTGCATGCTAAGGTGAACCGGGCGGGCGCCGAGTTCATATTGGGCGAGAGTTCTCATGTCGCAACGGTTGCGGTCGGAACAAAGGGTCGCGACTTCATGAATCGTACGGGTCAGGACGTCAAGGCTGTCTTCGCCGACCTCGGCGACCGGCCGCTCCTTACCGACACGACACCGATCGCGCGGATCGTCACCGATGACTACGCCAAGGGGACAATCGACGCCGTCTACCTCGTTTACGCTGAGTTTGTCAGCACGACCCAGCAGAAGCCGGTTGTGGTCCCACTTCTGCCGGTGAAACCGGCGGAGCTAGAGTCACACCAGGCCGTCGGATACATCTATGAGCCTGACGCCAAGACCGTTCTCGAGGACCTGCTGCCCCGTTTCGTCGAGATGCAGGTGTACCACGCCATCCTGGAGGCGATCGCCAGCGAGCAGTCGGCAAGAATGGTGGCAATGCGGAACGCGACTGACAATGCCAACGAGATGGTTGAGGACCTGACGCTCGTCATGAACAAGGCGCGTCAGGAGGCGATAACGAAAGAACTACTTGACATAGTTGGCGGCGCCGCGGCTGTCGAGGTGTGACCAGCGGCCGTCGGTGTTCCAGGGGTAGAAACACTTTGGCTGGGGCGTCTCTACATAACGTTAGGCAAAGGCCACAGGAGGCCCAATGGCGACGGGTACGATAACTCAGGTGATCGGTACGGTCGTTGACGCGGAGTTTCCGCCGGATGAGATGCCGTCGGTCTACAATGCGCTGGAGGCCGAAGTTAACGGACAGAAGCTGGTGCTGGAGGTCGAGCAGCACGTCGGCAACAACTGGGTGCGGTGCCTTGCACTCGGCCCAACCGACGGCCTCTCGCGGGGAGTCGCCGCGATCGACACGGGTAAGCCAATTTCCGTTCCCGTCGGCGAACCGACTCTTGGCCGACTCTTCAACGCTCTGGGTGAGCCCCTTGACAAACTCGGGGAGGTCGAGGCGGACGAGACGTGGCCAATCCACCGACGTCCCCCCACCTTCGAGGAGCAGGCGACGAGTGTCGAAAGCCTGGAAACGGGCATAAAGGTCATGGACCTTATCACGCCCTTCACGAGGGGTGGGAAGATCGGGGCGTACGGAGGGGCCGGCGTAGGCAAAACGGTCATAATCCAAGAGCTCATCCGAAACATCGGGGCCGAGCACCAGGGCGTGTCCGTTTTCGCCGGCGTGGGCGAGCGCTCCCGTGAGGGTAACGACCTCTGGCACGAAATGCAGGAATCCGGGGTGCTTGGCAACACGGTACTCGTGTTCGGCCAGATGAACGAGCCCCCCGGGATTCGCGCCCGCGTAGGCCTGACCGGCCTGACGATGGCCGAGTATTTCAAAGAACAGCGCGGCCAGGACGTGCTGATGTTCATCGACAACATCTACCGGTACATTCTCGCGGGCATGGAAGTGTCGGCGCTACTGGGAAGGATGCCGTCGGCGGTCGGCTACCAGCCGACCCTGGCGACGGAGATGGGCGAGCTGGAGGAACGGATCACGACCAGCGGCAAGGGCTCGATCACGTCCTTCCAGGCGATCTACGTTCCCGCCGACGACTACACCGATCCGGGCATCGTCACCACATTCGGCCACCTGGACGCGATCGTCTCCCTGGACCGTTCGATCTCCGAGCAGGGGCTCTACCCTGCCGTGGACCCGCTCTCCTCGACTTCGCGTATCCTCGAGCCTTCGGTCGTGGGCCAGGAGCACTATGACGTAGCACGCGAAGTGCAGCAGACGCTCCAGAGGTACCGAGACCTGCAAGACATCATTGCTATCCTGGGCGTCGAGGAGCTTTCCGACGAAGACCGCCAGATTGTTGCGCGGGCTCGCAAGATCCAGAGGTTCCTTTCGCAGCCCATGTTCGTCGCTCAGACCTTCACCGGGCAAGAAGGCCGCTACGTCCCCGTGAAGGAAACGGTCCGAGGGTTCCGCGAGATCCTCGACGGTCAACACGACGACCTTCCGGAGCAGGCTTTCTACATGGTGGGCGCCATCGAAGAAGCTGTCGAGAAAGCCAAGTCGATGGGAGGGGAGTAACCGCGCGTTTTCGCTGTCCTTGAGTTTACATGGCTACTATCCGACTCGACATAGTCACCGCTGAGCGTCTCGTCTCATCCGACGAGGTAGATGTCGTCGTTGCCCCGGGCATCGATGGAGAGCTAGGCATCCTGCCGAACCACGCTCCGCTCTTGACCGTACTTAGACCAGGAGAGCTCCGCGTCGTCAAAGATGGCGAGGAGAGCTTCATCGCCGTTAGTGGCGGCTTCATCGAAGTAATGGGAAGCAAGGTCACGGTCCTCGCAGACACCGCTGAACGGGCCGAGGAGATCGACATCGAGCGCAGCGAACTGGCACTAAAACACGCGCAGGAACGCGTCGCCTCGGCTGCCAGCGACATCGACATTGAGAAGGCCATCGCAGCGATGCGCAGGTCCCAGGCGCGGATGAGAGTAGCGCGCAGACGAGGACGTGGGCGCGTCAACGCTGGCCCGCCGTCCGGCGCGTAAGGCCGCGTAAACCCCGGCGCGGCACGTCCAAACTGTCACAGATCGTTCCCCGGAGACCGGCTCCCCACTGCCCTCCTCACCCGCGCGACCAGTCCACGATAACCCGACTTCGAAGTGTTGTGCCGCCGAGTCTGAAATGGTATACTTGCGCCTGTAGATTCGTTTAGCACCCCTCATCGCGTATATGTTTTTTGAAAGTGGGCTTCGACCCACTTTCTTTGTTGAAGGGGGTGTGTGAAATACTAGGAGGTGGCTGACAATATGAGAAGCGACTTTATCATCGCTTTGACACAGCTAGCCGCCGAGCGCAACCTGCCACGAGAGATCGTTCTCTCCGCGATTGAGGCTGCACTGGCCTCCGCATATAAGCGGGACAGCGTTGCTGGGGGTCAGAACATCTCAGTAACGCTCGACCCTGGCAGCGGGGACGTTAGTGTCTTCGTTGTCAAGACAGTGGTCGAGGACGTCGAAGATCCCCTGTTGCAGCTGACTCCCAAAGAAGCCCGCAAGATAAAACCCGACGCCGAGATCGGCGACGTGGTCCCCACCGAAAGCCTGCCCCACAGTGCAGGACGCATAGCGGCGCAGACCGCGAAACAGGTGGTTATCCAACGGCTCAGAGAAGCGGAGCGCGAGCTCGTTTTCCAGGAGTACGAGGACAAGGAAGGCGAGGTCTTCACGGTAACGGTCCAAAAGCTAGAGCCCACGCACGTGACGGCGGAGCTCGGCCGAGCCGAAGCGATTCTACCAATATCGGAGCAGCCGCCCTACGAGCGGTATCGAGTAGGCCAGAAAGTGAAGGTCCTGCTCCAATCGGTGCGGCGTTCAAACAGGGGGCCGGAACTCATCATTTCCCGGGCTGACACGCTGCTGGTCAAGCGCTTGTTCGAGTTGGAGGTCCCCGAGATATTCAACGGGGCGGTCGAGATCGTCGGGATAGCCAGAGAGGCTGGTTCGCGTAGCAAAGTCGCAGTGTTCGCCAAACAGGATGGCGTCGATGCCGTGGGGTCGTGCGTCGGCCTTCGCGGCATCAGAATCCAAAACATAGTCAATGAACTTTACGGCGAGAAGATAGACGTAGTCAAGTGGACGAAGGATCCGGCTCAGTTTGTCGCCAGCGCGTTGAGCCCGTCACAGGTGATGAGAGTCGACGTGAACGAGGACAAGAGCTCCGTCGTGGCCATAGTTCCAGACCGGCAGCTCTCGCTGGCAATCGGAAAAGATGGGCAGAACGCCAGGCTTGCGGCGAAGCTCACCGGCCTTAACGTCGACATAAAGAGCGACGTCGAAGTCGACACCAAAACTCCCGTAAAAGCAGGAGCGGCTCCGACGGCCGAGGAAGCCGCGGAGGCCGTCGCGCCAGCAGCCGAAGAGACAACGGCCGAGGAGGCAATCGAGGCGCCGGCCGCAGAGCTGGTCGAGGCGGAGGCGCCCGCAGAAGCTCCGGCTGTGGAGCCGGTACAGCCTTCGGAGGAACCCGTCGAACCGGTAGCCGCCGAGATTCCCAAGGAGCTGTTGCTCCCCGAAGAGGTGCCATCGGTACCCAAGCCGGTCCCTGCCGGAGACGTTGGAGCGCCCATACAGGAGCTCCCTGACGAAATCTGGCGCGTACGACAACCTGTTGCGGCGCAGCCGGGCGTAATCCGGTTCGCCGAAGACATAGCAGAATTGGACAGAGGCGCCGGAGGCCGGCGTGGTCGCCGAGGCGGCGGAGGCCGTAGCCGCAAGACAAGGACTACGAGGCGGCGTTAAGGGGTCCCGCAATAATGCGCGCAGCTAAACATGTGCCCTTGAGAACATGTGTCCTCTGCCGTAAAAAGGCTGCGAAAGCCGAATTAACACGGATCGCAGCCGCGCCCGGCGGTTCCGTTCTGGTCGACGAAACAGGCAAGATGCCGGGCAGAGGGGCCTACGTGTGTCGGGACGGCGAGTGCGTCCGAGGCTCTCTCAGCAAAGAACGTTTGGAGTTTGCACTGAGGAGGACAACAAGCGACGAGGACTGGGCGAGGGTGGTCCAACGGGTTTCATCGATAGAGGCTCCGGCCTAGCATCAGTCCAGCGAAAGATCGCGGGTTATGACCAATAAGACTAGCCAACAGCAAACATCGACTCTGGCTGCAGCAGCTCAAGCGCAGGCGGTAGCCCTGTCGCAGGCCCCGGTCCCGAGGGTTCTTGAGATTCCGGACGTGCTCACGGTAAAGGACCTGGCGGCTATGGTCGGCGTCGTGCCCATCGACGTGATCAAGCAACTTATGCGTCGCGGGCTCATGCTCGCGATCAACGATGTCGTTGATCAGGCTTCGGCCGCAGACGTGGCCCAGGACTACGGTTTCGAGGTAAAGGCTCCTAAGGAACAAGAACGGGAGTCGGGCTCCCTGGTTGTTTCATCGAGTGACGAGGAAGAGTCCAAGCTGCAGCCGAGGCCCCCGGTGGTTGCCATACTGGGACACGTTGACCACGGCAAGACTACTTTGCTAGATGCGATACGAAACACCAAAGTCGTCGAAGGAGAGGCAGGGGGAATCACCCAGCATATCGGGGCCTATCAGATTGAACTGAAGGGCCGTCCCATCACCTTCCTCGACACGCCGGGCCACGAGGCGTTCACGGCCATGCGGGCGCGAGGCGCCCGAGTTACTGACATTGCGGTTCTCGTAGTGGCGGCAGACGACGGGATCATGCCACAGACCCTGGAGGCAATCGATCATATCCGAGCCGCCGGGGTAACCATGATCGTGGCGATCAACAAGGTGGACCGACCGGAGGCCGACCCTGAGCGGCTGAAGCGTCAACTCGCGGAGCAAAACCTTCTGGTAGAGGATTGGGGCGGAGACGTGATCGCGATACCGGTATCTGCCATCAAAGGCGAAGGCATTTCCGATCTGCTCGACAATCTGACGGTCGTTGCGGAAGTCAGCGAGCTTACCGCGAACCCTGATCGGCCCGCGCAAGCAGTCGTCGTCGAGGCCAGCGTCGACAAGAGTAAGGGGCCTGTAGCGACTTTGCTTGTTCAGACCGGCACTTTGAACACCGGAGACTACATAGTCGCTGGTGAAGTCAAGGGGCGTGTCAAGGCAATGTTCGACGATAGCGGCAAACGTATCCGCGAGGCGGGGCCTTCCAAGCCGGTAGAGATCCTCGGTCTCACAGGCGTGCCGGAGGCGGGCGAAACTCTAACAGTGGTACCTGATGAAAGGACGGCACGCGAGCTCACTGAGAAACATCAGGCAGAGAGTCAGGGCGTTGCGGCATCGGTAACGCTCGAAGAGTTGCATTCCCGTATGGAATCGGGTGACGTCAAGGGTCTGAACCTGATAGTCAAAACGGACGTACAGGGGACGATCGAGGCGGTCCGGTCAGCCCTCGAACAGCTCAACAGTGACGAAACGCGAGTCAATATCGTTCGAGCAGCCAGCGGCAGCGTCACGGAAAGCGACATTCTGCTGGCATCCGCGTCCGGCGCGATTGTCATTGGGTTCAACATCGGACCCGAGCCGGGAGCCGCGACCCTCGCCAGACAGGAGGGTATAGAGATACGCTCCTACGATATTATTTACCGGCTGATAGAGGATGTCGATCAGGCGCTACGGGGACTTCTTGCTCCTGTCACGCGCGACGTGCTCGTAGGATACGCCACTGTTCGGGCCGTCTTCAGCGTCTCTCGCGGAGGCAAGGCTGCCGGCGTCTACGTGAACGACGGAAGTATCACGCGAGGAACGGAGATGCGTGTAATGAGGAACGGCCGCCAGACCTTCGCCGGTGACATTCTCAGCCTCAAGCACTTCAAGGACGATGTCAGGGAATTGACCACCGGTCTCGAAGGCGGCATCGCGCTGGATGGCTTCGACGCCTTCAAGGAAGGCGACGTCCTCGAAGCGCATCGTACCGAGACCGTATAGCGGCTGGTATCCGCCGACCGGCCCCATCTATACGCCGAGGCCCCCCGATGAGTCACCGCATGGAACGCGTCAATGTTCTCTTGCGCCAGGAGATCAGCCGCGTCCTGTCCGAAGAGGTCAATGACCCTCGTCTGTTCAGACTCCTCAGCATTACCCGCGTCGACACCACCGCAGACCTGGCCATAGCCAGGGTGTTCGTCAGCGTACTCGGCAGTCCCGACGAGAAATCCAGCACTATGGCGGCATTGCATTCGGCATCCGGCTTTGTGCGCAGGAGCCTGCGCCACCGGGTCACCTTCAAGTCGTTGCCGGCCGTCAGTTTCGTCCTCGATGAGTCCATCGAGCAAGGCGCAGAAGTCCTGAAACTAATCGACGAGTCGGCGCCCAGTCCGGAAAGCGACGGGAGTAAAGAGCCGTGACGGACGATAAGAGGGGCGACCCACGTCCCGTTGTGAACGGGATTCTCAACGTCGACAAGCCGGCGGAAATAACCACGATGGACGTGGTGCGTCGCATCAAGCGCGCGAGCCGTCAGAAACGCGTCGGACACGGCGGTACTCTGGACCCGATCGCGACCGGAGTCGTGCCGATATGCATTGGGCAAGCTACCCGAATGATGGAGTACCTGATCGAAGGCACCCGGGAGTACCGCTCGGGCGTCGAGCTCGGCGTCGCGACCGACACCTACGATGCACATGGGCAGGTTGTGTCGAAGCAAGACCCATCTTCGGTCACATTGACCGACGTGGAACAGGCCGTCGATTCCTTCAGGGGGAGCATCGAACAGGTACCGCCAATGTACAGCGCCCTGAAGCGCGACGGCAAACGACTCTACGATCTCGCGCGGGCCGGCGTGGAAGTGGAAAGGGAAGCTCGGAAGATTCAGGTCTCGCGACTCGAAATCCTCGACTGGTCGCCGCCGATCGTCACGCTGGAGATTTCTTGCGGTCGAGGATTCTACATGCGCTCGCTGGCCCATGACCTGGGCCAGGTACTCGGCTGCGGGGCCCACATGAAGACGTTGGTGCGTCTCGGAAGCGGACCCTTCCGGCTCGCGGACTCCTTGACACTCGAAGTCGCCGAAGAAAGGATCGCGGACGATTCCTGGTTCGACGACCTTTACCACCCCGACTGCATCGTTGTCGATATGCGCGCGATGATCGTAGGCAAGGAGACCGAAGCGATGTTACGACACGGGCGTCCTCTTCCGCCCGGACTTCGCATCCCGGCCCCTCAGCCGGGCGAACAATGCCGGGCGTACGGCACCGACGGCGGCTTCATCGCGATCATCTCATTCGATGCCTCGGAGGCACGGTGGCGGCCGGAGCGTGTTTTCTCGATGAAGGACCCTGAACGAACCGAGAGCGCGCCGGGGCTCGTCCCCCGCTAGGCCGGCTCCGCCTGGCGCCGATTGTCTGGGGTTAGCTGCGCCGGTGCAGTGCGTACGACGCCACAGCCTCAAGGGCGTCGCGGGCCGGACTGGACTTAATCGTTGCCAGGCTCTCGATCGCCTCGTCGCTGTACCGCGCGGCTATCTCGTAGGACTCGTTGATGACCGCCGGGTCTTGCACGGCCGCGACTGCCTCCTCGGTACGACCAACCTTGCCCGAACCACCCAGGAATCGCGCCAGCGGGCCGTCGGGACCGCCGCGTTCGACCGCGATGATGACGGGCAGGGTCATTATGCCTTGAGCGAGGTCACTGCCGACGGGTTTGCCGATCTCGTCCCCGATGGCGTCGAAATCGAGGATGTCGTCCACGATTTGGAATGCCAGTCCCAGATTGCGTCCGAAACGCTCCATGGCCTTGGCGGTGTCCTCTGGCGCGCCGCTCAGAGCGGCGCCAGCCTCGGCGGCAGTGCTGAACAGCGAGGCCGTTTTCTGGTAGATCCGCTGGAAGTAGTCGTCTCGGGTCTGCGACAGGCTATAGGCGGAAGCTATCTCGTTCAGCTCGCCCGCCGACAGGTCCATGATCGCCTCGGCGAACCTCCGAATGACTCTGATGTTCCCAGTATCGCAAACGACAGTGGCTGATATTGCAAAAACGTAGTCGCCGACGAGGACAGCCGCGTTCCGGCCCCAGACCCGATTCACCGTCGCCTTTCCTCTTCGTATGTAGGAGTTGTCTACGGTGTCATCGTGGACCATGCTGGCAATGTGGAGCAGCTCCACCGCCGCAGCCATGATCTCCGCGTTTCGTCCATCGCCGGAGTGGAGCTTCGAGGCCAGGAGAGTTACCGCCGGCCTGAGCCGCTTGCCTGTCGGCTGAAGAACGTGTTCAAGGAGCTCGTCCAAAAACCGAGGCGGGCTGCCATCCAGACTGAGAAGGTGGGTCTTGACCCGTCCAAGCTCCTCCTCGACAGGTGAGTAGATTCGGTCCAGGAGCTCCGCGAGCTCTTCAGAGCCTGCGGCCAAGTGCAATCGGCCCGTGTCGGCCGTTGTCGAAGTCAAATCCAGGACATCTCCCTCGGGTATTACGTGCCGATCCGTTGAGTTTCCTGCTCGATCACAGCCTCGTCGAGCTTGTTGAACAGAGGCTCGGGGGACCGCAATTTCTGGCCCGGCTTAAGGGCATCCATGTCCCAAGTCCAGCCGTAAGACTTGAGGTCGTCGTCGAATCCAAGCATTCCGTGCAGCTTTTGTGAGCTAAACGGCAGGAAGGGATAGAAAGCTGTCTTGAGGCAGTTGATCACGGTAAGGCCGACCCACAAGGTGGTCGCCGCCTGCTCCCGATCAGTCTTGATCGAGTGCCAGGGCGCCTTCTGGTCCAGGTAGCGGTTCGCGGCCTGCGCAAGGGCCATCGCAGAGCCCACCCCCGCACGGAAACGGCAGCCTGCGATATTTTCGCCGGTTTCCTCGAAGCGATCACTCGCTTCCTGAAGGAGTCCCGAGTCGCCCTCGTCGAGCTCACCCAGCGACGGGACCCGCCCGTCGAAGTTCCGGTACGACATCGTCAGAACCCGATGGGCCAGATTGCCATACGTGGCCACGAGTTCGTCATTGTTGCGACGTAGGTACTCGCGCCACGAGAAGTCAGAGTCGCTTGTTTCGGGCATGTTGGCCGCGATGGCGTAGCGCAGCGGATCGGGCTCGAACCTGTCGAGGTAGTCTGGAAGCCAGACCGCCCAGTTCCGGCTCGTGGACAGCTTGAGGCCATCCAACTGCAGGTACTCGTTGGCCGGTACGTCGTAGGGCAGGTTAAGACCGCCGTACCCCATAAGCATTGCCGGCCAGCGAATCGTATGGAACGGGGTGTTGTCCTTGCCCATGAAGTAGTAGGCCCGACAGTCCTCTTGCCAGAAGTCTCGCCACTTCGATTCGTCACCCGTCGACTTCGCCCACTCGATCGACGCCGACAGGTATCCGATCACAGCCTCGAACCAGACGTATATGCGTTTGCCCTCGTACCCGTCGACGGGGACCTGAACGCCCCATTCGATGTCCCGCGTAACAGCGCTGTTCTTGAGCCCTCCTTCGAGGAACCCCAGCGACAGGTTCCGGACGTTGGGCCGCCAGTGCTCTTGAGGAGCCACCCACTCCTTCAGGAGTTCTTCGAAGGCGGTCAGCTTGAAGAAGAAGTGCTCGGTCTCTCGGAATTCAGGGGGATTGCCGCACAACAAGCACACCATGTCGATGAGCTCTTCGGGGTCCAGTGTGCGGCCACAGTTATCGCACTGGTCGCCCTTGGCACCGTCGAATCCGCAGTGGGGGCACTTCCCTCCGACGTACCGGTCGGCCAGGAAGCGACCGTCGGTCTTACAGAAGGGCTGGGACATTGTATCGGTGTAGATGTAGCCGTTTTCGCGGAGCTTCAGGAACATGTCCTGGGCGACAGCCGCGTGGTTTTCCGTGTGTGTGGAGGTGAAGAGGTCGAAGCTGATACCCAAGCGGTCCCAGTTGTCCAAAAACTGCTCGTGGTACTGTTCGAAAACCTCCTCAGGCGAGACACCCCGCTTCTCGGCCTCCAGGGTGACGGGCGTGCCGTGAGAGTCGCTGCCGGAAACCATGAGTACCTCATTTCCCTTGAGGCGATGGTACCGAGCGAAGATGTCGGCCGGGATGTATGCGCCAGCCGCCTGTCCCAGGTGGATCGAGCCGTTGGCGTACGGCCAGGCGACGGCGACGAGGATGCGTTCAGGCATAGGGAATCTTAGGGCCGAGCATAGGCGGTAGCTTTGTTAATATTATCACAAAGGCCCGTAGCCCGATGGACATCGGGCTACGGGCGTCGGAGAGGACGGGACCTCGAGAGATCGGGGCCTTTTCTCTGTTTACCTCACCCCCTGACCCCCTCTCCGTGCACGGAGAGGGGGAAGAGTCACAGACAGTTGCGATGAGGTGCTTGAAATGGAACATCTCGCGATTTTCTCCAGATACGATTTATAGCTGGGGGACCCTCGTTCAACTGTTCCTTTTTCATCCGTTTTATTCCGTTCCGTATCTATGTGGCGCTGTTCGGGCCACTGAAGGCTGTTCCATCTCCTATCTGCGGCGATATGTCGGACAGGAGAGACTTGCTCCATTTTCCTCCACCGAAAAGACAAAGGGACAAACCTGTGAGGCCTGTCCCTCAGAACCACAATAGCACAACCGTTCTTGAGCGTCAAGTTCTCCGCCGGGCCTCCCTGGAAAGGCCATCAGTCGGAGAACCCAGGTAGACCGGCATCGAAAATCAGCTTACGATGTCGCCACCCCAATTCCCGGATTACGCTACCAGTCAGGAGGAAACATGAGAACCGACCGCGTGTCCATCGTCGACAGCACACTCCGCGAGGGTCAGCAGACCTATGGGGTGGTCTTTACCCCGGAAGGGAAGCTGGAGATTGCCCGGCAACTGGAACGTGCGCGTGTGGACATGATCGAGGTTGGGCACCCCTTCAGGTCTCCGGAGGACCTACCCACAGCCCAGAACATCGCACAACAGATACGGGAGACTATCATCGTGGCCCTGGGCTACGCTGCCGAACCGACCGCTGTAGACCTAGCCTGGGAGGCAATCCGCCGCGCCGAGCGGCCCCGAATCGCATTGTACTTGCCCTGCTCGGACATCAGGCTGGAAACGCATCTGCGTCAGACTCGTCAGCAGGCTCTGGAACCGGCTGTGGCGGCGGTCAAGCGGGCGAGAGACTACTGCCCTGACGTGGAGTTCGCTCCGAGCGATGCGACCCGCGCGGATCCGGAGTACTTGTGCCAGATCGTCGAGGCGGTCATCGCTGCGGGGGCGGGGACGGTAGAACTCCCTGATAGCCTGGGCTACGCTCTGCCAGGTGAGTACGCCAGCCTGGTGCGTCGTGTTCAAAGGAGCGTCCCCAACATCGGGGACGTGCCCATCAGTGTCCACTGCCACGATGACCTGGGGCTGGCCCTGGCCAATACCCTGGAAGGTCTACAGGCGGGCGCCCGTCAGGTATCGGGGTGCTTCAACGGTCTGGGCGAACGGGCGGGCAGCGCGGCTCTAGAGGAGCTGGTAATGGTCCTGGATACCCGGCGCGACTTCTACGGACTCGCGACCGGTATCGACACGACCCAGATCTATCCCACGAGCCAGCTAATCAGCCGTGTCTCAGGCGTGCCCATTCAGCCTAACAAGTCGATTGTCGGGGCCAACGCCTTCCGGCATGGGTCCCGCATCCACCGGGCTGGGGCTGTCCTGGCACGCCAGAACTACGAGATCATGGACCGCAGCACTATCGGCTGGCCGGAAAAGGACTAGTGGCCTGACTCAAAAAACCGATACCCCTCGATGCCCGGCACGTTTCGGAGGCAACACCGGGAAGTGATGCGATTGGGCGTTCGAGTCCCGAGGTATCCTTCTTCATAGATGGGCAATAGAAGGGTGTCGTTCGCGGCACGATCGACATTGAGCCGGGCATAGAGGTCGCCAGCGCTAACCAACGAATGTCGGCGCCGATCGGCTGATGTGGGGCCGACATGCCTCTGACTGTCAAGTTCTGCGCCCACCAACAGGCGCTGAGCCGGTTCACGTCGCACTGCGACTTCCTCACCGATTCCGAGCGCACCGCCACCGCGAGATGCGATGGGCGTGAGGTGATTGAGCAAATCGAAAGACATCCCGATGGCTCCAATAGCACATCGGGAGATGTGGCCGCGATCTAGACGCAGTTACGAGAACCCCAACGACCACGCCTATCCAAACTCCGGGGGAGCGCCCAACGTAGCTGGTACCAATGCTGCGAAGCCGTTCTTACTTCGCGATAGACTGTGGCTCGGTGTTGGCCAAGCGAACCCGAGTCGAAGCCCAGCCCGAACTTGAGCTGCCGCCAGCTAGGAGCGTTGGAACAGTTTCCCGGACGATGTTCCGGCCGTCACATACGAAATGGACCATATTGAACAGCTGAGCAAAAACTCCTGTCCGACAGGCAGCTCGCGGCCCCGCGCTACCTCGTCTCGCACGAGTCGCTGCCATTCCGGTATCCTTTTCTGAATTTGACGTTCAACTGCGGTCGCTTATCGAATGCAATCCGAGCCAACTGAAGAATCCGACCCCGTAGAAGCTGTCGCCCACCGAGCGGGTGTCGGGGTATCAGTCAGGCACGGGTTCGTGCTCGGCCTGATCTCCGGCATCGTCATGGTGGCCTTCACTATAAGTGTCAGATTGGCCTGGCGGTCGGTCACGATCACCGAGCTGGCTGCGGACTGGTTCACCGCGTTCCTGCCGACGCAACTCTTCGATTGGCTGCTCAATACGCTGTCGTTCTACGCCAAACCCACCATGTTCGCGAGCCTCGTCGTCGTTCAGATCCTCGTCGGCGGATTGCTGGGGAGCGCTTACGTCAAGCTTATGGAGCGGTGGCCAGTCAAAGGTTACCTCGAATGGCTGAGGGCGCCGGCGTTGGCGGTCCTCTTGTGGCTCGTCAGTATGGTGACCCTGGCACCTCTGTTCGGTGGCGGATTCTTGGCATCCGGCGTCATCGGAGGGCCGAAAGATTTCCTGCTGGCCAGCCTGGCGATCTACGCCCTATACGGGCTGTCGATCGCCTACCTGTTCACGCGGGCGATGACGCCATTCACCTTGTCCGATGGGCCTGCCCATCCGGCGCGGCGGTCGTTCCTGCGGCAGATGGTCGAGTGGACGGTATTCAGCGTAGTCCTGGTGTTCGGGACCAAGTTCCTCCTGGAACGCGGCGGGCGGCAAATGTCGCCGAGCGGCATGTTCCGCCAGCCGGGCGTGTTGTCGACCGAGACCACACCCAACGAGGAATTCTACGTCGTCTCGAAGAACATCATCGATCCCGTCGTCGAGGCTGCCGAGTGGCGGCTCGAGGTCGAGGGCATGGTCGAGACGCCCTTCGGCCTGACGTACGCAGAATTGACGGAGATGCCGTCGAGGGAGCAGTACGTCACGCTGGAGTGCATCAGCAACGAGAT